>JAHLBL010000201.1 GCA_020625635.1 bacterium | reverse complement strand
TTATAACTTGTCACTTTTAACTACCAATACAGCAATTTAATCAAGGGGAAGGTTCATTTATTTTGAGCCTTCCCCGTTTATTTTTTTACAATTCTAAACCCGTTATACTTTGCGTGCCTGTGCGCGGCGGAGATGGCTTTATTTTTTCTCATCGTAACGGATTGCGGGCAATCACTTTCCGAAACTCCGTTATTCCTTAAAAAGCCCTTTTTTCCGATATATTCGGTTTTGTCCGCGCTACAAACTACACCGTACTCGACCTTTTTATTCTCCGCGGCGTTAGCTTTATACACAACAAGTCCGCCCGCGATAACAAGCAGTATCAATATAAACGACAAAGTCTTTTTCATACCAATCGCTCCTTTTCAGTTCTCTGTATAAGTAGTGTAAGAATTACCGCAAATAGTTTCAAATAATAAAAGATTTCTTTATTTTTATTATATCCTTACCCCTCTTCGGCTTCAAACCTACAGTTTTACTAAATAACACTTGAATTTTTCGGCAGTATGTAATATAATGTAGGTTGATATTGGGAAAATTCGCCCCTGTATCATATCCAACTTATCTACAAGGGAGAGTTTATTTTATGATTAGCGGAGCAGATATAATGGTAAAGTGCCTGCAGGCCGAGGGTGTTGACACCGTGTTCGGCTATCCCGGCGCGACTATTTGTCCGTTTTACGATTCATTATACGACTCGGATATCAGACACGTTCTCGTGCGTCAGGAGCAGAACGCTGCCCACGCGGCGAGCGGCTACGCGCGCGCCAAGATGATGCCAGGCGTATGCGTCGCCACCTCGGGTCCCGGCGCGACAAATCTGATCACGGGTATCGCCACCGCTTATATGGACTCTATTCCCATGATTGCCATTACGGGACAAGTGCGCTCCGATTTACTCGGCAGCGACAGCTTCCAGGAGGCTGACATAACAGGCGCCTGCGAGCCGTTCACCAAGCACAGCTATCTCGTAAAGAAAACCGAGGATCTCCCCCGCATTTTCAAGGAGGCTTTTCACATCGCCTCCACGGGCAGACCGGGCCCTGTTTTAATCGACATCCCGATGGATATTCAAACGAACAAGATCGATCACTTTGAATATCCCGAGACCGTCAACATCCGCAGCTACAAGCCCAACACAAAGGGACATACCGTACAGGTAAAGAGAGCCGTAGAGCTTATAAAGAAGTCGAAGCGTCCGATTATCGTATCGGGCGGCGGCGTGCTCAGTTCAGGCGCAAAGCTGAAGCTTCGTAAATTTGCGGAAATGGCTCAGATACCCGTGCTCTCAACTATGATGGGTATCGGCGTTATGCCCAGCGACCATCCCCTCTACCTAGGAATGCTCGGCACTCACGGCAGGCAGTGCGCCAATAAGGCGCTTCACTCCACCGACCTCGCCATTGTCTGCGGCGCGCGTCTCGGCGACAGAGCGATTGCCGCTCCCAACCAGATGGAGCAACGCGCGAAGATCATTCATATCGACATCGACCCCGCGGAAATCGGCAAGAACGTAAAGGTCGATATTCCCATAGTCGGCGATATGAACAATGTAATGAAGAGCTTTATCGAGGAAATCGGCGATTTCAGGATCAGCGACGAGTGGGACGCCGAGGTCAAGGATTTAAAGGCTCATTTCCAGAGCCAGATCACGAGCTTCGAGGGTTATGTGGAGCCGAGAACTCTTATTGGCAAATTGAGCTCTATGCTCAAGGCTAAGGCTATTCTCTGCGCCGATGTAGGTCAGAACCAGATCTGGTGCGCCAACAATTTCCGAATCCGTGAGGGACGCTTCTTCACGACGGGCGGAATGGGCACGATGGGCTATTCTATCCCCGCCGCTATAGGCGCGAAGCTCGGACTCAGCAAGCGCGACGTCGTTGTCGTCTGCGGCGACGGCAGCTTCCAGATGAGCCTCAATGAGTTATCCACGATTGTCCAGAACAATCTCAATATAAAAATCATTGTTATGCGCAACTACCGCCTCGGTATGGTGCGCGAGCTTCAGGATATGCAGTACAACAAGCGTCACTCGGCTACAATACTCAACACCGAGCCCGACATCGTAGCGCTCGCCAAGGCTTACGGCATTGACAGCGCCGAGGTAAGCTCCAACGAGGACGCCGAAAAGTACATCGGCAAAATCGTCGAAAGCGACAAGCCGTTCGTGCTTGTGTGCCGCGTTCATCCCGACACGCCGTCGATTCTGTGAGGTGCATTATGAAATACACTTTATCAATCTTAGTTGAAAACCAGGCGGGCGTGCTCTCGAAGATTTCGGGAATGTTCTCACGCCGAGGCTTCAATATCGACTCACTCGCGGTCGGCGTTACCTATGACCCCACCGTATCAAGAATCACCGTTGTTACAACGGGCGACGATTATGTTGTAGAACAGATCGAGAAACAGCTTAACAAGTGCATACCCGTTATCAAGGTTAAGCGCCTTGTGGAGGGCGAGTTTATAAGCCGAGAGCTCATTCTGATAAAGGTTCACTGCGCTGCGGCGAAGCGCTTTGAAATAATAAAAATCGCCGAGCTTATGGAAGCGAAGGTCGTTGACGTGGCAAGCACGACAATTACCATCGAATACTGTGAGACAGCCGAAAGGATTCAGACTCTCACAGATTTATTAAAGCCTTATGGAATCCGTGAAATCGTCAGGACAGGTACTGTCGCAATAGACAAGGGCAAAACCGAAGTCTCGGTATAAACGGATTAACATATAATTTTATTTATTATATTTTCAAACACCGCATAAGCGGCAAGGAGGAAATCAAAATGTCAAATGCAAAAATTTTCTACCAGGCAGATTGCAACCTTTCTCTCTTAGAGGGTAAGACAATCGCTATCATCGGCTACGGCAGCCAGGGTCACGCTCACGCGCTCAACCTCAAGGAGTCGGGATGCAACGTCATCATCGGTCTTTACGAGGGTTCCAGAAGCTGGAAGAGAGCAGAGGAGCAGGGCTTTGAGGTTTACACTGCTGCCGAGGCTGCAAAGAAAGCCGACATCATCATGATTCTTATCAACGACGAGAAGCAGGCTAAGCTTTACAAGGAGGACATCGCTCCGAACCTTGAGGCTGGCAATATGCTTATGTTCGCTCACGGCTTCAACATCCACTTCGGTCAGATCGTTCCCCCCGCTGACGTCGACGTTACAATGATCGCTCCCAAGGCTCCCGGTCACACAGTACGTTCCGAGTATCAGGTCGGCAAGGGCACACCCTGCCTCGTTGCTGTTTATCAGGACGCTACAGGTCAGGCTCTTGACAAGGCTCTCGCTTACGGCGCGGGCATCGGCGGCGCAAGAGCGGGTATCCTCGAGACCACATTCAGAACCGAGACAGAGACCGACCTCTTCGGCGAGCAGGCTGTACTTTG
>JAHLBL010000200.1 GCA_020625635.1 bacterium | reverse complement strand
GCCGCGGCGCGGTCAACGGTATAGAACGCCGACGCCGCGTAGGCGTTGACGTCGTCGGGCTTGCTGCCGAACTCTCCGCCGAGGTACATCCTGACGAGAGCCGAGCCCTGACTGTCGTAGTCGGGGAAGGTAAGCTTCCTCACCCTCTCCCCCTTCTCCTCAAGGGCTTTGCGAAGGATCTCGGTCTGTGTAGCCTTTCCCGAGCCGTCCAGACCTTCTATTACGATAAATTTACCTGCCATACTTTTCCCTCATTTCCTTTGCCTTGCCGCAGGACATCCTGCCCTCGGGGCAAGGTCCGAACAGGCACGCGGGACCGCATTTAGAGAACAAGTGAGGAGCGACCTTGAGGCACTCGAGCAGCATCTGCTCGGCGACCTCGCGGATTTCCCACTGAGCGCGGTTGCAGCAGCGGTGAGCGAAAAAGTTTTCAAGACTTCTTGTGTTGAATGTGCAGACTATTTTTGTTGTGCAGGCGTTCGGGAGCACGAAGCGCGCATCCTCGTTAGCCTTCTTGACATACGCGTTGTACTGAGCCTTGTGCTCAGCCTTATACTGCTCGGCGATCTCCTCGTCGCTGCCCTCAAGCTCGGGACATTCGCCGAGAATATAGCCCGTAACGAGCGCGTCGCGGATTTCGCGGTAAGCGTCGGACTGGAGGTCGATCACCTTCTTATAGGCGTTATATGCCCTCTCGTTGTTTTCAATCTCGGGAGGCGTGACGAAGTCGAACTTTGTGCCGTCAACATAACGCTGAGACTGCTGTGAATAGGACGCGATCCTGTGGCGCACGAGCTGGTGCGAGCAGGCGCGGCTGATACCCTCGATTCCAAAGGTGAACGAAGCGTGCTCAACGGGACTTCCATGACCGAGGTCCGACAGCATCTTTATAAAGCTTGTGGTTTTTTTCTCGTCAAGTCCCTCGCGGATACCCTCTATATCGGACGCCGAGTAACAGAGCTTCGCCGCCATAGCGACAACCTGCTCGGGATTGGGAGTATGAGCGAGAAGAGTTACCTTTGGTTTCATTTTTTCGTCCTCATTTCTGCGTAAATCTATACAGATTAATCATAACACAAAGAACATCAAAAATCAACAAAAAAAATAGCGCCTCGAACACCCGCGCCGACACCTTGACATTTTTCACTTATATGGTATATAATATAGCAACCGACAGTTCGTTTGCGCCATCCTGTCGTTAAACAAAACCAGGGCATCCTCGGGGCATAATTGCGCCCTGAAGCTGATAACGGATGCGTCTGCTTTTGCGGACGCTTTTTATTTTGGAGATGGATTATGTATACACTGAAAACCTCTGCCGCGTTCGACAGCGCCCACTTTCTTCACGGCTACAAGGGAAAATGCTCAAATATTCATGGTCACCGCTGGACCATTGAGGTGAAGGTCTCCCGAAACGCGCTCACAGAATCGGGCGAAAAGCGCGGTATGGTGATCGACTTCGGTGACCTTAAACGCGAGGTCAGAGCGCTGGCGGACAGCTTTGACCACGCCTTGATTTACGAGAAGGGCTCGCTTAAAGCCAAAGCCCTTGAAGCGCTCAACGACGAGGGATTCAGGCTTATTGAAACAGACTTCCGCCCCACCGCCGAGTGCTTCGCGGAATACTTTTACGGCGTACTCAGGGACAGAGGTCTGCCCGTAAAGTCCGTCACAGTCTATGAAACTCCCGAAAACTGCGCGGAGTACGGGGAGGACGAGTAATGTATCAGGTTGCGGAAAGCTTTGTAAGCATCAACGGTGAAGGCGCTCACGCGGGCGAGCTCGCGGCGTTCATACGCTTCAAGGGCTGTAACCTGCGCTGTTCCTACTGCGACACGAGCTGGGCTAACTCTCCCGACGCGGCTTATGAGCTTAAAAGCACCGCTCAGCTTTGCGGTTGGGTGCGCGACACGGGCGTTAAAAACGTCACCCTTACGGGAGGCGAGCCGCTGCTCCAGAAGAACATAGAAGAACTGATCGACGCGCTGATCGCGCAGGGCAACAGGATTGAAATCGAAACGAACGGCAGTATAGCTCTTAGCAAATTCGCAGAAATGCGGCGCCGTCCCGTGTTCACGATGGACTACAAGCTGCCCTCGAGCGGTATGGAGAGCGCGATGAACACCGACAACTTCCGTCTGCTAAACTCTCACGACAGCGTGAAATTCGTCGTCGGCAGTAAGGACGATTTAAAACGCGCCCGTGAAATAATCGAAAAATACATAAAAACCGACTGTCACATCTTCCTCAGCCCCGTTTTCGGGCAAATCGAGCCCGCGGAGATTGTGGAGTATATGGCGGAAAACAATATGACCGAAGCCAGACTGCAGCTCCAGCTGCACAAGTTCATCTGGGACCCGAATGAAAGAGGAGTATAAATGGACAAGAAAGCGATCGAATACCACGTTCAGGGATTGATTAAAGCTATAGGCGAAGACCCCGAGCGCGAGGGGCTCCGCGAAACGCCTAAGCGCGTTGCGGAAATGCTCGCGGAAGTGCTCGAGGGAACAGCCTACACCAACCACGAAATAGCCGAAATGTTCGGCAAGACCTTCGCCGACGAGTCGGGCGACGGCATAGACAGCGCCGTCGTTATGAAGGATATAACGGTGTTCAGCTACTGCGAGCACCACCTCGCGCTGATGTACGATATGAGCGTTAACGTCGCCTACATCCCTCGTGGGAAAGTTCTCGGGCTGAGCAAAATCGCGCGCATATGCGATATGGCGGCAAAAAGGCTTCAGCTCCAGGAAAGGCTCGGCAAGGATATCGCCGAAATCATCAGCGAAGCGGCGGGCACGCCCGACGTCGGCGTTGTAATCAGCGGCTGTCACAGCTGTATGACGGCGCGCGGAATACGAAACGCGTCCGCGAAAACCGTAACGACGACCTTTATGGGTGAGTTCAGAACCAATCCCGAGCTTAAGGAGCTGGTGAAATAATGAAGGCGCTTGTACTATTGAGTGGCGGAATCGACAGCACGACCTGTCTCGCCGTCGCGGTAAAAAAGCACGGAGTGGAAAATGTGCTCGCGCTTTCGGTAAGCTACGGTCAGAAGCACTCGAAGGAAATCGAGGCGGCTGAAAAGGTCGCCGACCACTATAAAGTCAGGCTGTTAACACTCGATTTATCAAAGATATTCGAGGGAAGCGACTGCTCTCTGCTCAAGGGCTCGGAAGCCGAAATCCCGAAGGAGAGCTACAGCGAACAGCTTAAAGAGACGGACGGCGCTCCCGTATCGACCTATGTGCCGTTCCGCAACGGTCTGTTCCTCGCGAGCGCTGCGAGCATCGCGCTCTCGAACGGCTGCAGCGAAATCTACTACGGAGCTCACAGCGACGACGCGGCAGGAAACGCGTACCCCGACTGCTCCGCCGACTTCAACGAGAGCATCAACCGCGCGATTTA
>JAHLBL010000020.1 GCA_020625635.1 bacterium | reverse complement strand
CCTGATTCTTCTTTACAGTGATTGCGTTTTTAACAGTCACTTTTTTCTTTTTAACGTCCTTGAGCTTGACAGTCTTGGCGTTCACCTTAACTGTCATGGTGTTAGCCTTCTTCTTCACGGTCTGAGTATCTGACGAATCGCCTATGTTCTCGGAATCTGTAGGATCGGTCGGATTGGTGGGATCGGTAATACTTTCGCCGCCGTTAAATACAAGATCCTTATCGTCGATATAGTAATTTGTCTGATCCTCAAGGTACTCGCGCTCAAACATTTCCGTAAGCGAATCAACGTCAACGCTCTCGGCAGGAGGAATACAGATGTATTTCTTTTCGCTGTCGGTGCTGAGTTCCTTTATTTCCTCGTAATCATAAGCAATCTTTGTGCTCTTTCCGTCATCAGTGTAATGTGTATCAACGATATATTTTTTACCGTTCTTATCCTTGTAGAACTGACCGTAAACGTGCTTGATTTCGCCGTTGTTATAGACGTGACCTGAGTCGGAATCACCGTTGACTAAAGTGTAACCCGAGGTATCAAAATCGTCGAAGTCCATCTCGAGCGTACCGTAATCCGCAAATCTCTCATCTATAATATAAACGTCATATTTTTCGACATAAACATACTTTTTGATCCAGCGGCTGGGGATTTGCTTTTCATTCTCTTCTCCCCAGTTCTCATAACGATTGCCCTCTGTCATAAAGTAGATACCCTTGGGATCGTCCTTGCTCTTTACGGGAGCGCCGAGGTGGTCTCTGTCCATATCAAGCTCTTTTACAAATATGCCTGTAACATAAGTAGCGTCAGTGTAAACACCCTTTCCGATGGGAACAAGCTCCTCGGGAGCGGCGCTCAGGGTTTCGGCAAACTTGTCAGCCTCTTCGCCTTCCTTTACGGCTGTAAAGTAATACGCGCCCTTTACGTCGGGGATTTCCGAGTAAGTCGCGACAACCGACTGCTCGCTGCTGTCCCAGACAGTTCCGTAAACGTAAACCTTGCCGTTTTTGTCAAGCTTCTTGCGCAGGGTAGTGCTGACATAACGCTTTTCTGTGTTATAAAGCGTACCTTCATCCTCAACATAATCATTGTAATCTTCATCGCCGGGGTAAACATACTTATATACACTACCGTTCGCGAAGGGAGCAAGCACATAAAGACCGAAAGCCTTTGAGTAAACAAGCTTATTTACCCAGTGTCCGACTTTCTTATTGCCTGAGCTGTCGGTCGTGGTGCTGGTGCCCATAACGTATATTCCGTCGGGATCCGTCAGGCACTTAGCTTTGGGACCGATGTAATCGGGTTTGGGAGTTTTATCGATAGAATAGCCGTCAGCGCGTAATGATCTGTCCTGATACTGCTGCTCGCTTGAAACGCTCGCCTTGCAGGAACCGTTGAAAACAAAGACCTTGTCAGCTGATTTCGCCTTGCTGTTGGTAACGGCAATAGCCTTATCCGCTCCGCTGATTTTTACATTGACACCCTTGTCGAACGTGATAGCGGAATCTGCGCCGTATGAGCTGTTGTTGAAGCCGAACATAAAGAGCTTATCCTTGTTGACCGTCAGAGTTCCCGTGCCCGTAAACGTAACCGCGGAGCTCCAGTAATAGGCGGCAGCGCGGATTTGTCCGAGCGAGCAATTGCCAACGACCTTGATTTTAAAGTCGTCGCCCATCGCGCAGTAGCTGAGCACCTTGTCATCTGCCTTAAAGTTTGTGAGAGTCAGGGTATTTGTGCTCTTGTCGTAGCTTATGCCGTCGAGATTTTTAACGCCGTCCTCTGAAAGAATGTACGTTGCAACCTCTTCTTCATAACCGTACTCTTCGTTCTTCACTGTTTTCGTATGACCTTCGCCGTCGGTCTCGATCAGCGAAATGGTCGAATAGAAGCCCATAAAATCATTTGCGCCGGGTTCTTTGGGACCGTTGTTCGCCGCGTATGCCGTTACCGACATAATTGAAAGCATCATAACTACAGCTAAAACGACTGATATTATTTTTTTCATAATTTCTCCTCCTTGAAATAAAATATTTCATTGACATTGTACAATAATACACTTCGTTTGTAAAGAGCATAATTGAAAAATAGTCACTATTGAACACTAATAGGCTGTTTTACGGCTATGTTTTTGTTAACAATAATGTCTGCGCTAATAGTATACCCGCTGTCTGATTGAGAAAACGTCACTCTCCTTTTCTTTAAGACGGCAGAGCCTCCGCGAAAAAGCTCCCGCAGCGCAAGCGCTTTTTTAAGCAAGGTTTTAGCGCGCTTTGCGCTCAGCCGTACTTTCTCCGAGGTCGCTGTGTAAGAACGCTCCGCGGTAATATTAAGCGGCAGCCTGACGTTGTTGAGCGACACGGAATATGAGGTGTAGCTCTTCGCGAACGGTTCGCCCCGATTCGGCGAAAGCGCGAACGGAAACGTCACTCCGAGAATACCCGCGCAGGACTTTTCATTATATTCAGGGCTGACAACTATATCATTTTTCTCTTTCGGAATTTTAATCTCATAATCAAGCTTAACGTCAGCCAGAACCTCCGCGTTTGAATGAACGTAATCGAGCCGCTCGTTTTTCCCCTCGACAACTCCGCTGACGAGCAGGGCGTTGCGCGCAACGGCATAGCCGCGCTTAACCGCGGCAGAGCCGTTGTAAACCGTGATTTTGGTAATCACTCCGTCGTCGGAAGCCTTGATATTACACGGATGTGTCACTTTCCTTCTCGCGGGCGCTTTATCCTTTTCCTTGATCTCAACGGTGGCGGTGTTGTTGAGCAGGTTAACGGAAATCCAGCCGATGTCGGGAACCGCGAGCATCATATTCCTTTCAAGCTCGTCGATATCCACCCCGCTCTTCAGCGCGCCGACGCTCAGCCCGTTATCGCTCAGCGCCCTTCGGAGTCTGACCTCGCTCAGTGTGTCCGCTCCGACTATATTGACGTCCCACACAAACATACTAAGAACACTCATAAGCACTACGGCAAGCGCCGCTCCGATAAGCAAGCCTTTTCTGGCGCTGTACCTGCGTATAAGAAACGGCAGTCCAGCGCGCGACGTACAATTCAGCTTCATTCCCGCCTTGCGCGCAACGGGACGGATTTTAAGGTAATCGGACAGCATCATCCTGCCGCTGAGGCCTCCCTTTTTGGGCAGGATATCCCAGCACCTTATACCGCGGTAATTCACAAGATTTATAAACCGCTCAGGAAAATCTCCGACGGCTCCGAACGACACATAACCGCGCAGAAAGCGCAAAAAAAGCACAAGCATAGTCTCACCCCATAAACTCTGTCGACATAATACAGCCCTCGATGACGATACAGGTCGGCGAGATACATTTCAGCGAGAGCCCTCTGCCCCGAAAGCAGAGCACGAGCGGGCGTGTGTTGATTCGCACGACCTCGCTCTCATACTGAAGCACACCCGTAGAGCCCTCCACACTCACGCGTCGATTGCCCGTAAACTCAATAATCGGCAGGTTATACATAAAATCAACAGGAAGTCCTGATTTAAACTTTTCGTTTTTTCTCATTATCTATCACCTAACATCATATATATTAGCGGTGAAGACAAATGATGTATAAAACAACAGACGGAAAAACACTTATACTCCACGGCGCTGTCGCCGCAGCTCTGCTCGTGACGGCTCTTGTATTTACAGAGAAAGTGACCGAGGGAGCGTCGCAAGGCATAGACTTCTGCGTAAACGTACTCGTGCCGTCGCTGTTTCCTTTTATGTTTATAGCGTCGTTCGCGGCGCAGAGCGGAGCCTGCTCAGCGCTCGGAAAGCTGCTGAAAAAGCCGACGCGTGCGCTGTTCGGGCTCTCGGGCGAGTTCGCCGCCGTAATAATTATGAGCGTTATTGGCGGCTATCCCGTCGGCGCTGGTATGATAGCGAAGCTCTTTTCGGAAAAGCGGATCACGGAATACGAGGCGCGCAGGGCGGCGTACTTCTCGGTAGCCTCGGGAGCGGGATTTATGGTGACGTTCATCGGAGTGAGACTACTCCGCAGTGTCGAAGCGGGACTGTGCGTTTACGCCGCGCAGATCTGCTCCGTGCTGATTACGGGGATCGCAGGCAGGTTCATTTTCAGAAACAAATACAGCAAGAATCACGATTCGGGAGACAGTACCTTTCCCCCGCTTTCACAGGCTGTTGTCGACTCCGCCGCCGCGGCAACGAAAAATGTCATTGAGATGTGCGGGATCGTCGTGCTTTTTTCATCGTTCATCAGCGTAATAAAAAGTTTTTGGGACAGCGCCGCCGTAAGCGTCGCGCTTGAGGTGACGCGCGCCGTCAGCGAGCTTTCACAAACGCACAGCGTCGTTCTGATCGGCTTCGCGGCAGGCTTCGGCGGACTGTGCGTACATTTCCAGATTTTCAGGCTACTCAGGGAAATAAGGATAAACAAGGCTATATTTTTCCTGTACAGAATTATCCAGGGGATTATTACCGCTCTTTTAACGAAAGTCTTTGTCGGGATCACAGGCGTTGCGATTCCTGTTTTTTCAAGTATGAGCTCCCCTCCCGCGCGCAGCCTGAGCGCCACCGCTCTCGGCAGCGCGCTTCTTATAGCGACAGGGATCTGCTTCCTGTTCAGTCTGGCTAATAATATTGAAAGGTCTTGATAATATGTGCGGAATCGCAGGATTATTCAGCAAATATGAGGATTTATCTCAGCAGATCGGTCTGCTGTCAAAGATGTCGAAAACACTGGAGCGCAGAGGTCCCGACGAAAACGGCATCTTCATCGACCATAATGTCGCCCTGCTCCACCGAAGGCTGACCGTTATCGACAGGGAGAACGGAAAACAGCCGATGATTTGCGGAATAAACAATGAGAAATACGTCATCGTTTATAACGGCGAGCTCTACAACACCGAAGAGCTACGCGAGGACCTGAAGCGCAAAGGCTATGGCTTTAAGGGACACAGCGACACCGAGGTCGTGCTGAAAAGCTACATAGAGTACGGCGAGAACTGTGCCGAGAGATTCAACGGTATTTTCGCGTTCTGCGTCTATGAGGTGTATTCAAAAAAGCTCTTTCTCTGCCGCGATCAGGTCGGCGTGAAGCCGCTGTTTTACAGCGAGTTCAAAAACGGTATTGTATTCGGCTCGGAAATCAAGGCTCTGCTCGCGAGCGGAAAGGTAAACCCGATCGTTGACGAACAGGGGCTTTACGAGATATTTTTCCTCGGACCGTCGCGAACGGCGGGAAACGGAGTTTTTAAAAACGTCAGCGAGCTCCTCCCCGGGGAGTACGCAGTTTATGAAGCGGGAAAGCTGAGAAAAACTCGTTATTTCACTCTTAAAGCAATGGCGCACACCGACAGCGAAGCCCAGACTCTGGAGCGTGTGCGGTATCTGCTCAGCAACTCGATCGAGCGTCAGCTTATCAGCGACGTCCCGCTCTGTTTTTTCCTGTCGGGCGGACTTGACAGCAGTATCATTGTACAGACAGCCGCGAATTACCGAAAGGAGCACGGCTCGGACAACATAACTACCTACTCGGTCGAGTACGAGGACAACAAAAAGTTTTTTAAGGCAAGCCTGTTTCAGCCTACCGCGGACAGCGACTTTATCCGCCTTATGTCGGAGAACTGCGGCACAGAGCACCGCGAGGTCATCCTGAACAACAGAAATCTCGCGGACGCGCTGTACCCGAGCGTTGAAGCCAGAGACCTTGCGGGTTATGTGGACGTTGACTCCTCGCTGCTGCTGTTCTGTGAGGAAATCAAAAAGGACTTCACCGTCGCGCTTTCGGGCGAATGTGCCGACGAGCTGTTCGGAGGATATCCGTGGTATCACAACGAGGAAATTCTGTTTGAGGACTGCTTTCCGTGGTCGCGTTCCCAGGAAATCCGCAGGAGTATCCTTAAAAACGGAGTGCTCCCGAAGGGAGAGGAATATGTACGCGAAAAGTATCTCGATACCGTGCGCTCGACCGATAAGCTCCCCGACGACTCTCCCCTGAGCGCGCGTATGCGCGAAATGTTCACGCTCAATTACTACTGGTTTATGCAGTGTCTTCTCGAGCGCAAGGACAGGTGCAGTATGTACCACGGGCTCGAGGTGAGGGTACCTTTCTGTGACAAGCGTATCGTAGAGTACGCCTACAATATGCCGTGGGAGCTCAAGGCGTACGGAGGCCGCGAAAAGGGCATTGTCCGCAAGGCGTTTGAGGATATTCTGCCCGCTGAAATCGCGTGGCGCAAGAAAAGCCCCTATCCTAAAACCCACAACCCCGAGTATATGAGGATCTGCGCGGAGCGCGTTCGCGCAATACTGCGCAAAAAAACCGCGCTGACGGAAATGCTCAGCGCGGAAGGTATTGAAAAAATTATTGAAAATCCCGACGGGATAAGCTCGCCGTGGTACGGTCAGCTTATGAAAGCGCCTCAGATCCTCGCCTACATAATCGAGCTCGACTATTGGTTCGAAAAATACGGCGTGAACACGGAGCTTTAGAGGATGTAAAAGCCTGCCGCTCCGACCGTGAGCGAGTAAACGATCGCGGCGACGATATCACGGATATAATGCACGCCTGCGAAAAACCGCGACGCGCTTATAAGAACCGCGAATACGAACATAAAAGCGCCGAGCACGGGATTGATATAGTTGCACGCCATCGAGATTATAAAAATACTCGCGGTGTGTCGGCTCGGAAAGCTCTTGCCCTTTGTATCCTTTTTGATCAGCGGGCTGATGTCGAGAGCCTCATACGGGCGCGGATTGTTGATTATCAGTCGGAAAACCGACATCGAAAGGAAAACTCCCGCGGGAACAAGCAGAAACTTTACAAAGTCCTCGCGGCTTCCCCCGTTGAGCATCCCGATAAAAAGCATCAGAAGAATAGCCGGATACGCGATAATAATCATCCACGAAAAGTATTTGTATACTATTTTTAAAAAGAAATACGCTTTTTCGTGAGCAAGGAAGTATTTCCTCACCGCAGCATAATTTTTCTCGGTCATTTTAATTCCTTTTAAAAAGTGAGCCGCCGCAATAAGCGACGGCTCTGATTATTTTTGTTTATTACTCGGTAACTGTTACGTGTACGTAAGCAACGCCTGTATCGAGCTTGTTGTTAAAGCTTCCGTTAGCGATCATTGAGAAATAGAGATTGAGAACAGTCTTGCACTCAGCGGAGAATGAAACCTTAATGGTAGCCTCACCGGCAGCCTTAGCTTCGATAATACCCATATCAGTGGAGATCACATCCGAACCCTCTGTGATTTCAACAGCGGGAAGAGAATCCTCCTCGCCAAAGCTTGATACGAACATCAGAGGAAGAAGGATCTGAGCGCCTTCGTTATAAGATTCGCCCTTCTTGAGCTTGAGGTTAACGTTTACGTTGCCCTCTTTGTCAGTGTAGTAGCTGCCCTTGGGGAAGTGACCTACAACAAGAGCGTTCTTTGCGGAGGAAGAGCCGTTGATAGCGATTACCACGTAGGTAAAGTATGTGGGATTCTCGCTTGTGAACTCATCGGTGAATGTGGTATCTGTAACATCCTTAACGAAATTAACAGTATCGCTTCCTGAGTCAACACGCTGGATTCTGTACTTTGCGGCAGCGTCGTTCTTGTCCCATGTAAGAGTTGTCTTTGTTGTGTTGCCGTCAACAGTGATGTCGGCAGCAAGGTTCGAAACAACTGCAATAAAGGTCTTTGACGCTGTCTTGGAGTAAACGGAAGTCGACTTAGCCTTGTTCGCCTTGATCTTATAGGTGTACTTTGTACCGTTCGCAACGGAAGTGTCGGTGTATGTCTTCTTATCGCCGATAGTCTTTACGAGCTTATACTTCTCGCCTGCGGCTTTTCTGTAAATCTGATACTTTGAAGCGCCCTTGGACTTAGTCCACTTAACTCTGAGACCGTTGTAGATGGTAGAGATCTTTACGCCTGTGGGAGCCTTAAGGCAATATACGGAAACGCTCTTTGAAACAGCGGCTTTCTTGCCGTTAACGGATCTTACGGTGTAAGTGTATTTCTTACCTGCCTTTGCGGTTGTATCCGTATATGTGAGCTTCTTAAGAGTTTTAAGAGCCTTTTTGCCGCGGTAAACGGTGTACTTCTTAGCACCCTTAGCAGATTTCCATGTGAGCTTGATACCCTTTGATGTGTTAGCCGCCTTAACGGATGTGGGCTTCTTAAGCTTAGCAGCGGAAGCTGAAGCAGCTCCTACAGTGAGCATCGAAGCAGCCATCATGGCAGCCATAGCTGTGCTGATAATTTTTACTGATTTTTTCATATTTATCCTCCTTTTAAAATTATCAAATACAGTGATTATTTTAGCATTAAACAAAGCTCTTTTTCAACTGTTAAAATTACCAAAAAATAATTAATTTTTGGTATAATTCAACGATTAACACCTTATCGTGTTATACGTCGGTTCAACTGTATAATTATGTTGACTTTACTGCCGCAGGTGATATATAATAAGTATATAGAATAAAGGCAGATTGACATTTTTTTAACAATGTGCTAATATATCATTTAAAGGAACGGATACAATGAGAAAAAAACTGATTTGCGCCCTGCTTTCGGCTTGCATTTTAGCGTCTTCCGCAACTCTGTGCTCCTGCGGAGGCGGCGGCAAAAAAAGCTCCTCGTTCGTCGGGGCTGAGCCCGTAATCGAAACCGAAAAGGAAACCGAACCGGAATACAAGGACAAAAACGGCGTTGGATATAATATCAGCGACGACGGTACTCTCACTGTTGTTAAAGCCGACAAAGGGGTGACGGAGCTCGTTATCCCCTCAGAGGTAAAGGGAAAGAAAGTCACCTCGGTCTCGCAGAGCGCCTTCAAGAACAGCGCTGTTACGAGCGTGAAGATTTCAAAGGGCGTTAAGAGAATAGACGACTTCGCCTTCGCCCTGAATTCGAATCTCAAGGAGGTCGAGCTTCCCGAGGGGCTCGAGTCAATCGGAAACAACGCGTTTTTCGCCTGCTACAAGCTGAAAAGCGTCACTCTCCCCTCCTCGCTGAAGGAGCTTGGGATTTTCTGCTTTGACGCGAGCGGCATAAAGGAAATAACCATACCCGCGGGCGTTAAGGAAATCGGCGAGTACGCGTTCGCAGAATGTCCGTCGCTGAAGCGCTTTACTTTGGAAAGCGCGGACACGAAGGTGTATGATAATATCTTCAACAAAACTTCCAATGTTGAGGTCATCGCGCCGAAAAACTCATCAATAATTAAAATAGCCAAGGAAAACGGCTTAAATTACACTGTAAAATAGTTTTTACAAATACAAAACGGAGGTCCTACTATGAGTACAAAAGAATACCCCATCGTAGACGGCGTTCCCGCACTGGAGGAAGCTCTTAAAAGAGTCAGAGCTGCACAGGCTGAGTTCGCCGGATTCACACAGGAACAGGTTGACAAAATCTTCCTCGCGGCTGCCACAGCGGCGAATCAGGCGAGAATCCCCCTCGCTAAAATGGCTGTTGAGGAAACAGGTATGGGTATTGTGGAGGACAAGGTTATCAAGAACCACTACGCTTCCGAATACATCTACAACAAATACCGCGACGCAAAGACCTGCGGCGTTATAGAGCGCAACGAGGCTATGGGCACAACCCGTATTGCCGAGCCTATCGGCATTATCGGAGCGGTTATCCCGACAACCAACCCCACCTCAACCGCTATCTTCAAATGCCTTATCTGTCTTAAAACACGAAATGGTATCATCATCTCCCCTCACCCGCGCGCTAAGGAAAGCACTATCGCCGCCGCTAAGCTCGTACTCGAAGCCGCAGTCAAGGCGGGCGCTCCCGAAAACATTATCGCGTGGATAGACAAGCCCTCGCTTGAAATGACAAATATGGTAATGAGCGAGGTAGACACGATCCTCGCAACAGGCGGTCCCTCAATGGTAAAGGCTGCTTACTCCAGCGGAAAGCCCGCTCTCGGCGTAGGCGCGGGTAACGCATCGGCTATCATAGACAAGAGCGCTGATATCACCGTAGCCGTTAACTCTATCATCCATTCAAAGACCTTTGACAACGGTATGATATGCGCGACAGAGCAGACCATCATCGCTGAGGAAAGCATCTACGACGATGTAAAGGCTGAGTTTACCAAGCGCGGCTGCTACTTCCTCAACGACGAGGAAGCCGACAAGATCAGAAACACAATGATGATCAACGGCGCGCTCAACGCCAAGGTCGTAGGTCAGAGACCTGTCACGATCGCAAAGATGGCAGGCTTTGAGGTTCCCGACAGCACAAAGGTGCTTATCGGCGAGGCTTCAAGCACCGACACCGACGAGCCCTTCGGTCACGAGAAGCTCACCACGATCCTCGGTATGTACAAGTCCAAGGACTTTGAGGACTCGCTCAACATCGCGGAAACACTCCTCAACAACAACGGCGGTCTCGGTCACACATCGGTTCTCTGGATCGACAACGTCAACGAGAGAGAAAAGCTGATGACCTTTGCCGAAAGAATGAAGACCTGCCGTCTGATTGTCAACACACCGTCCTCACTCGGCGGTATCGGCGATATCTACAACTTTGATTTCACTCCTTCGCTCACACTCGGCTGCGGCTCGTGGGGAGGCAACTCCGTAAGCGAGAACGTAGGCTGCAAGCACCTTCTGAATATCAAGACTGTCGTTGAGAGGAGAGAGAATATGCTTTGGTTCCAGGCACCCGAAAAGGTTTATATAAAGAAAGGCTGTATTCCCGTTGCTATCCGTGAGCTCGGCGAGAATATGGGCAAGAAGAAGGCGTTCGTCGTAACGGACAGCTTCTTATACAACAACGGCTACACAAAGTGCGTAACCGACGAGCTCGACAAAATGGGAATCACACACACCACATTCTTTGACGTACAGCCCGATCCGACGCTCAGAAGCGCTCAGGAAGGCGCGAAGGCTATGGCGGCGTTCAATCCCGACGTTATCATCGCGATAGGCGGCGGCTCCGCTATGGACGCGGGCAAGATCATGTGGGTTCTCTACGAGCATCCCGAGGTTGATTTTGCCGATATGGCTATGCGCTTCTCGGATATCCGCAAGAGGATCTACAAGTTCCCGCACATGGGCGACAAGGCTTATTTCGTAGCGATCCCCACATCCTCGGGAACAGGCTCCGAGGTCACTCCCTTCGCGGTAATCACCGACGAGCGTGACGGCACAAAGTATCCTCTCGCCGATTACGAGCTTATGCCCGATATGGCTATAGTCGACGCCGATATGATGATGTCAGGTCCCAAGGGACTGACGGCGGCTTCGGGTATAGACGCGGTCTCTCACGCGCTCGAGGCTTACGCCGCGATGCTCGCTACCGACTTTACGGACGGTCTCGCTCTTCAGGCGCTCAAGGTTATCTTTGAATATCTCCCCGCGTGCTACGACAACGGTCAGAACGAGCCCGTTGCCCGCGAGAAGGTCGCTCACGCGGCTACAATGGCAGGTATGGCATTTGCCAACGCGTTCCTCGGAATCTGCCACTCAATGGCTCATAAGCTCGGCGCGTTCCATCATATCGCGCACGGTATCGCAAACGCTCTTATGCTCGAGTACGTTATCCGCTTCAACTCCGCCGATGTTCCCACAAAGATGGGCACATTCCCGCAGTACGCTTATCCGCATACAAAGAGACGCTACGCTGAGGTCGCAGAGTACCTCAACCTCGGTGGCAAAGACGACGACGAGAAGGTTGAGAACCTTATCAAGGCTGTAAACGACCTCAAGGCTCGTATCGGCATCAAGGAGACGATCCGCGATTACGGCGTTGACGAGCAGTACTTCCTCGACACTCTTGACGAAATGACAGAGCAGGCGTTTGACGACCAGTGCACAGGCGCTAACCCGAGATATCCGCTCATGAGCGAAATCAAGGAAATGTATCTCAAGGCTTACTACGGTAAGGACTACAAGGCAGAGTAAGGAGTTGACATAAATGAAACTGGACAACATTATCTACGAAACAAAAGGCAAGAAGATTTACCGCGACGGCGACAAGGTAATCAAGGTCTTTGACGAGAGCTTCTCAAAGGCGGCGGTTCTTAACGAAGCGCTCAACCAGGCTCGCGTTGAGGAAATCGGCGAAATAAAAATGCCGAAGATCCACGAGGTAACCGTCGTTGACGGAAAGTGGGCGATCGTGTCCGACTACATCGAGGGCAAGACAATGGCTCAGCTTATGGAGGAGAACCCCGATAACATAGACGAGATCATAGACAAATTCGTTGACATTCAGATCGACATTCTCTCCAAGCGATCTCCCCTGCTCACCGACCTCCGCGATAAAATGCAGAAGAAAATCAGCAGCTCCAAGCTCGACGCGACGATCCGCTATGAGCTTCACAACCGCGTAAACGGTATGAAAAAGCACAACAAGGTATGTCACGGCGACTTCGTACCCAGCAACGTGATCATCACACCTGTCGGAGACGCTTACGTTCTTGACTGGGCTCACGTAACCCAGGGCAACGGCGCCGCCGACGCAGCGAGAACCTACCTTATGCTCACACTCGAAGGCAAGGAGGACATCGCCAAAAAGTACCTCGACGTATACTGCAAAAAGACAGACACCGCAAAACAGCTTGTTCAGTACTGGATGCCGATCGTAGCGGCTTCACAGTCCGTAAAGGGAATCCCCGAGGAGCAGGAGCTCCTTATGAGCTGGGCAACAATCGCCGATTATCAGTAATATTAACGGGCAGCTCGTCTGAGCTGCCCGTATTTTATACTATGAAAACATAATAATTCACGCTCAAAACAGGACAGCTCAGAGGTAAAAAAGCTGTCCTGTTAATTTTTTTCGGTTTTTCTCTCGCAGATAACGTAGTAGCGGTCGTAGCCGCCCGAGCCGTTGGAGATACAGGTGAACATCGTCAGTAAATCTCTGTCGTCGTTGATATAGACCTTGTCGGACTGGTTGGGTTTGCCTACGTCGGTGCCGACCACCTTATAGGTCAACGTTGACCAGAAATTTCTGATGATGACCTCGTCGCCGTAATTAAGGCGGCGGATATTGTCGAA
>JAHLBL010000002.1 GCA_020625635.1 bacterium | reverse complement strand
CTTTAAGAAAAGGGACTGTGATTTCAGCAGTTCCTTTTCTTTTTCCGCTTTCCTGAAATGTGAAGCTTATAAAAAAGAGTTGATTTTTACCATACTATTATGTATAATAAAAGTGATTAGGGTTACGGGATATCCCGTTTCCCTGATTATAGTATAGAAAAATACCGAGAAGTAAAACATGGGAGGTTTTCCAATGTCAGGTACAACAATCCAAACCACAGGAGGAGTTCTTCACGAGAATGATCTCGAATTTATCAACAAGACCATCTGTGAGGTATTCAACTGTAATGAGGATCAGATTATCGATCTGAAGCCCTTACAGAAGGGATTAACGAACTCCGTACTGTCCTTTGAATTAAACGGCGGTAAGTACGTGTTCAGATTCCCGGGACTTGGCTCGGAGGTGCTCGTTGACCGCGGCCGCGAGTCTATGATTCAGAGCCAGGCTTATGAGGCGAGAGTTGACACTACACTTGTTGCCATGAGCGTATCCAAGGGATGGAAGATTGCCAAGTTCGTAAATCATCGTGATTTCGATTACAACAACATAAGCGATATCTACAGAGGCGTAAGACTTCTTAACAAGCTCCACCATTTCTCAGCTAAGGTAAGATGGGAATTCGACGTTAAGGAGAAGTGGGAAGCAATCAAGGAGATGATCCCCGAGGATAAGTACGGCGAGAATTTCCCCGAGTATCCCGGCTTCAATGATATCAGAGACAGAATTTACAAGCTCTTCGAGCTTTCAAAGCAGGACGGAATCCAGAAGTGCATCGTTCACGGTGACGCCCGTGACGAGAACTTCCTTATCAATGATTCGGAAATCTATCTGACCGACTGGGAGTACGGCGGATATAACGACCCCGGTTTTGACGTAGGCACATATATCTGCGGCGGAGATCACTCCGCTGAGGAGGTCGACAGGATCCTCTTCATCTACTTCGGTCACAAGCCCAATGAGATTGAGAAGCGTCATTTCTACGCTTGGATTGCCATTACAGGCTTCTTCTTCATGCACTGGTGTATGTTCAAGGAGGCGTCGGGACAGAAGGTCGGTTACTTAAAACCGTTGTGGTATCGGTTCGCTAAGGATTACAGCGTTCTCGCATTGGATATGTATAAGTAATGGGAGGATAACGATATGACATATATTATTCTGGCTGCAGGAAAAGGCGCAGGGCTCCAGCCCTTAACACTTAAAACACCTAAATCTCTCTATAAGCTCGACCGCGATACAACGATCCTTCAGAGAACTGTTCGTCTTATCAGACAGAACGACCGTAAGGCTGAGATCGTAGTAGTAGCAGGCTTCTTGTATGAGCAGATCACGAGAGAGCTCGAGAGAGAGAACGTCACCTTTGTACGCAATCCGTTCTATTCTTCCACAGGCTCTATCGCTTCGCTCTGGTTCGCTAAGAAATATCTCGAGCGCGACAATATAACGATCATCAACTCCGATATCGTTGCTGAGAACAGCCTCATTTCCGAGGTTATCTGTCAGCCCACCGATATTCCTTACGTTCTTATCGACTCGAGCAAGACTATGGGCAAGTACAATGTTCAGGTCAACGGCGACAAAATCTGCGTAATGAGTAAATCGCTCTCGACCTTCTACGCTCAGTATGTCAGCGTTACGAAGCTCGACGCCGTATCAGCCCGTTTCCTTATCGAGGAAATCGACAATATGGTTAACGGCGAGATGTATAATCAGCTGTTTGAGGACGCTCTCGTACAGATGATTTTTGAAAATGACTTTGACCTTTATTACAAGGATATCAAGGACTACGCGTGGGCAGAGGTCGACACTGTTGACGACCTTATTCTCGCAAAGGACGTTCAGAAGAAATAATTAATAGCTTTTTACAGGCTGTCGCAAGTAAGCGGCAGCCTTTTTTGCCGTTCAGGTTCATTTTTCTACCGATGACCGCAATTCGCTGTACATTTAATAATTAAGTGATATAATTGAATCATCGGAGGTGACAAACTTGAAATTCGAGTTAACTATTGATGAAAATAAAGAAGAAACGGTGCACGCTGTTGTCCATAAACCGTCGGAGTTTACCGATGAACTTGAGCTGCTCGTTATGCAGTACGACGGCTCGGACAGTATAACTGCTTATAACGAGGACGAGATAAAGCTTATAAAGCTAAGAGACGTTGAGTGTATCACCGTTATTGACGGAAAAACCTACGTTATTGATTCAACGGGGAAGAGGTATAAAATAAGGCGGCGACTGTATGAAGCCGCGCAGGAGCTTCCCGCTTCGTTTATTAAAATCAACAAATCAACCATTGCCAACAAAACAAGAATCGAACGCTTTTCGGCAGTGTTCAGCGGTTCGGTCGATGTAATCTTTAAGAGCGGTTACACCGATTACGTTTCAAGACGATGCTTTGCCGAAATTAAAAAGGAGTTAAAATGATGAAACAGTTTATAAAAGAATTCTTAAAAAGAGGTGCTTTTTTCTGTAGCCTCGGTCCCGTGATTGTTGCTATAATATATATCTTTCTTCTGAATTTCGGCGTTGTGGAGACAGTTCACGTCAGCAAAATAATTGTTGAGATTTTCAGTTCTACGATTATGGCGTTTGTTGCCGCAGGTGTTTCGGCGGTGTACACAGTTGACAAGCTCCAGACTCCGACAGCGGCATTGATTCAGGGCTCTGTACTGCTTATAGATTATCTTTCCGTTTATCTGCTCAACGGCTGGCTTGAGACCTCTGTGACGGCGATCGCGGTTTTCATCGGGATTTTTATATTTTTCTTCCTGCTTATCTGGTTGTTTATTTACTTTTTCCAGAAAGCAAAGATTAAGAAGTTGAATTCAAAAATTTCCTTAAAAGAATAATAATTACAATCAGCCTGCAAAAATTCCAAAAACGGAGTTTTTCAGGCTGATTTTTTATTTACAAATGCTAAAAAATAGTGTAAGATATATTCATAAGATAGAAATATGAGGTGAATAGTTTTGAACAGCTTTATTTTATCATGCGAATCAACCGTTGATATGCCGTTTTCAATCGTGAACGCGCGCAACATTCCCGTTTTGTTTTATTCCTATACGGCAGGCGGCAAGGAGTACGAGGATGATATGGAACGCGATCCCGAGGCGTTGCCGAATTTTTATAAGCTTCTTCAGGAGGAGATTCCCTCGACCTCTCAGCTCAACGAATATCAGTATGTTGAATTTTTTACAAAGCTTTTACAAAGGGGAGACGTTCTTCATATCGCGTTTGGTTCGGGTATGACAACATCTGTTCAGGGAGCCGCTAAGGCAGCTCATACACTGAAGAAAAAATTCCCCGAACGCAAGCTTATAATAATCGACTCGCTGTGCAGCTCTTCGGGCTATGGTATGCTTGTTGACGGAGCCGCTGATCTGCGCGACGAGGGAAAGACTATAGAGGAGGTTGCCAGATGGGCTGACGAAGCGCGACACAGGATTCACCACGAATTCTTCTCAACCGATCTCAAGTATTTCCGCCGAAGCGGACGTATGTCGGGCGCTGCCGCGACAGTAGCCGCTATCCTGAATATTTGTCCGATACTCCGCCTCAACGATGCTGGCAAAATAATCGCTTATGATAAGGTTCGCGGAAAGCGCAACGCTATCTCATATATAATGAACAAAATGGCAGCGCACGCCGTTGATGGTGAGAATTACAGCGGTAAGGTGTTTATCTGCCACTCGAATACGCTTGATGACGCTATGGCTACAAAAAAAGCTATAGAGGAAAGATTTAAAAACATAGACGGAGAGGTACGTATTTTCAACATCGGTACTATTATCGCTTCCCACACGGGACCTGGTACTGTTGCCGTGTTCTTCTTCGGCGACGAGAGAGAGTAATATAAAAACAATACCGCATCGGCTTTTTGCGGTATTGCTTTTTTCACGCTGTTGACTTATTATTTAATATTTGATAAAATTAATTATATAATTGTTTTTACGGTTAAGTAATTTCTTCTATTTCTTCTTATCGTTACTTTCTTTAGTCAGATCCGTAAATAACAAGGATGTGATTTTTGTTGGAAGAAGTTAAGAAAATAAACGAAACAGAACTAATGCCAAATTGGTTTGAGCGTTTTATAATTAAAATCAGCGACTTTAAGCAATCCTTCGGACGCTGGTATACTGTTTTTGCGCTTCGGGTGCTGCCGTGTATACTTTATGTGATTCCTGTGAATGTTGTTCTGGGGCGTTTTTACCGCAATGTAGAGCGTTTTTATCCCGAATTTGAAAACAGAGGAACATTTCTTCTCGTTTCATGGATAATCGCGATGATGTGCCTGGTTTTCTTTTCGATTATTGCGCCGAAGCTTGCGACAATATTTGAATTTGTGTTTGGTTTTGGGTATTTGTTTTTCGCGTTTCATCGCCACCTGTATAACAATATTCTCGGTTATACTATACTGATCGTAATGTTTCTGTTCCTTTCCGTTAAGACGCTGTTCCTGCTTTTTGACGTTCTGAAGCTTTTATTTTTTGCGGGTGATAAAAAGAAGAACATCGAGAGAGACGAGACGGGACGTGTTGTAAGGGCGACTGAGGATAAGCTGTTCTTCTCACAGAACGACGAAAAAACTGACGACAGTGAAAGCAGTCAGGCGGTAGTTGAATTTAATGAAGAACTTTTCCTTGCGAATGAAGTTCATAACGATTTGAACGAAGGATATGAAGATGCGACCAATCCTCATAATAACGAATATATCCTTTCGGGTGAAAAAACTGCGAACGAAACCGAGGAATATGAAAATGCGGTCAATCCTTCCAACAATGTATTCATTCTCTCTGGCGACGGTATTGAAAACGAGAATGAAGGATATGAAAAATCTGTCGGTTCTTCGAATGACGGCTTTATTCTTTCGGGCGGCGCAAATAACGATAATGATGATTATTCAACAAGCGCGCTTGACGATGAATTCGTTATGTCGAGCGACAACAGGGAGTACGACCTGAATGTTGATGAAAGACTGGCACGTGTTGTTGATGACGAATTTGTTTTCAGAGTTGACAGTCAAAGTAATGAAAAGCGCGGAGGCTCGATAAGCGAATCGGACAATGATTTCTTTTTCGGATAATTAAATACTTGATTTACGGCGGAGGCAGATGTCTCCGCTTTTCTTTTTGCTCAGTTACACACATTTCGCACAAATTCATCATTGACAATTCATTTTGATTTCAGAACGGGTTCATTTTTATTTCAAAAAACTGTCAAGTATCTCCTGTAATATATAGACAAATCAAAAGAGACGGAGGTTTTAAAGATGGAGAAAACTACAGTAGTAATCAATCCGATTGCGGTGATGAAAAGATACGAGTTGAAGTATATTATCACAAAGGAGCAGGAGGTGTTCCTCAAGCGCAGGCTCAGAGGTCACCTGTATGTTGACGAATTCGGAAAAACCTCGATTGCTTCGCTTTATTATGACACACCCGACTATAAGTTCATCCGCATGTCGAACGAAAAGCCGATGTTCAAGGAAAAACTCAGGCTTCGTTCCTATGGAATTGCCGACGATAACTCTCCCGTATTTTTAGAGCTCAAGCGCAAGGCTTACGGAATCGTATATAAAAGACGCATCAAAAGCACGATTCCCGAAATTGAGGACTTGCTTGACGGAGAAACGGAAGGCTTCGGAGACAATCAGATAAGCAGGGAGCTGAGCTATTTTGTAACACAGAATCCCAATCTCGTTCCGGCGTGTCTGATAATCTATGACCGCACGGCTTATTACGAGCCGAACGGCGATTTAAGACTTACAATAGACAACAACCCGCGATTCCGTATGGATGAGCTCGATCTCAGAGTTTCTATGGACGGCGAGCCGCTGCTTCCCGAGGGTTATTCAATCCTCGAGGTAAAGGTCCAGGGCGCAATGCCGCTGTGGCTCTCGGGAATCCTCGATGAAGGAAGGATATTCAAGAGCAGCTTTTCCAAATACGGCGAAGCGTACAACAGACTGTTAACGGGCAGTATAAGGAGGTAGTACAATGAGCATCAACACGATCTTTAATTCGATATACACATCATCGGTCACAGCGGAGCAGTTCTTTGCGATGGCGGGAGTATCGCTCCTGTTTGGATTCCTGTACGCGTTTCTGATTTCATTCAGAATCCGCTCGACAAAAAGATTCTTTACGGTAACGGCGCTCATACCGTTTGTGGTTGCTTCGGTAATCACCTTTGTAAACGGCAACATCGGAGCAGGTGTAGCGATAGGCGGAGCGTTCAGCCTGATTCGCTTTCGTTCAGCTCAGGGCAGCGCGGACGAAATAGCCTCAATTTTTATAGCGATGGGGGCAGGAATAGCCTTCGGAATGGGTTACTTAGCCTACGGAGTTCTGATTCTCGTTTGTCTTTCACTGCTGTTCATACTCTTATCGACGCTTCCTGTATTTGAGCACAAGCGCTTCACTCAGGAAAACCTGCTCAGAATAACAATTCCTGAGTCACTCGAATATCAGAACGTATTTGACGATATTTTCGACAGATATCTCCTGAGCTGTGAGAACGTAGGAGTAAAAACAACTGCCATGGGCTCTATGTTCAGGCTTTCGTATAAAATAAGAATGAAGGATACCGCTCAGCAAAAGTCGTTTGTAGACGAGCTGAGAACCAAGAACGGCAACCTCGAAATCGCGGTTCTTCCGTTCGTTGAAACAGAAAATCAGTTGTAAGGAGGAAATGAATAATGAAAAAGAGATTATTAGCTGTAATCGCGGCTGCTATGATAATGGTAAGCGCCGCGTCGTGCACTTCACAAAATAACGAAACAACCGAACAGACGTCATCATCAGTCGCCGAAACATCTGTAGCGGAGACAACCTCGGTAACGACAACAAAGACAGTCAGCCTGAGTGACGACGAGGACACAGACTCCTCGGACGGAACATTAAGCAAGGACAGTATTTTCACGGAACGTGACCTCGCTCAGACCGCGGACCTTACCGACGCGGAAACAATCACGCTGAAGAGTGGGGAAGACGTGAACATAACATCCGAGGGTATTTACGTTCTCAGCGGAGACGCTGCTGACGTAACTGTGACCGTGGATGTGGACGAACAAGCTAAGGTTCAGCTCGTGCTCGACGGCGTAACAGTTACAAACAGCAGTACTCCCGCGATATACGTAAAGAGCGCGGACAAGGTATTTGTCACAACGACCTCGGGTTCGACGAACAGCCTATCCGTAACAGGCAGCTTCACTGCCGACGGCGATACAAACACCGACGCGGTTATCTTCTCAAAGGACGACCTCGTTCTGAACGGTGAGGGAACGCTAAACATCACGTCCTCCGATAACGGCGTCACGAGCAAGGATGATTTAAAAATCACAGGCGGTACAATCAACATCACCTCGACTGCCGACGCTCTTGAGGCTAACGACTCCATAGCGGTTGCAGACGGCGATATCACAATTAATTCCGATAAGGACGGTCTCCACGCCGAGAACGACGAGGACGACTCCGAAGGCTATATCTATATCTGCGGCGGCACGTTCAGCATAAACGCAGCCTCCGACGGTATTCAGGGCACGAGCATAGTACAGATTGACGACGGTACATTGACAATCAGCGCTTCCGAGGGTATTGAGGGAACTTACGTTAAGATTAACGGTGGCACAATCAATATTAACGCGAGCGACGACGGCATCAATGCTTCCGATAAGTCAAGCGCCTACAGCGTAACAATAGAGATCAACGGCGGAAACATCACTATTGATATGGGGCAGGGCGACACTGACGGCGTTGACTCCAACGGCGACCTCTATATCAACGGCGGTACGATTTCCGTAAACGCTCAGTCACCCTTTGACTACGACGGCAACGCCGAGAAGAACGGCGGTACGATCATAATCAACGGCGAAGAAACCGACTCGATTCCAAACCAGATGATGGGCGGAGGAGGTCCCGGCGAAATGGGCGGAGGAAGATTCTGAATAAATCCTGATAATAGATACGGGGCAGCTCAGTAGATGAGCTGCCCCGCAGTTGCTTTATGGCTTAAATTATTATTTTGTTACTACGTAGTCTTTACCCGCGTTTCCGTAACCGTTGATCGCGGCGATGAATTTCTGGATGCAGGTTGCGTCCTTGATGTCAACCTTTCCGTTTGCGTCAACGTCAGCGAGAAGCTTAGCCTTATCTGAAAGTGTTACGAGGTCTACGAGAGATTTCTGAATCTGTGTAGCGTCCTTGATATTAACGCGCTCGTCCTCGTTGGCGTCGCCGATTGTACCGATAACAACAGGCTTCTGTGTTGCGGTCTCGGTAGCGGTCTCAGATGTGCTTTCCGTGGGAGGATCCGTGGGCTTCGGCTTGTTGGGAGTATAATCCTCAAACACATTTCCTGCCTTGAACAGCTTTGTCTTTCCGTCAAGGGGGAGACCGGGCTCCTTATGAGCGGGATAGCGTGTCTTTGATTCTTCAAGCTCAGACGCTGTGAAGATTATGCTTCCGTTGGAGAACTCCTCGGGAACCTCAAGCATATAGTAGCCCGTGCTGCTGTCCAGTTTCATTAACTGACCTGGCCACTTGCCGTTGTCGTCAGAACCCGAATAGATATAGGCGTATACCTTAGGCCATTTGTAGTTTGTGTTATCGAAGTACACGCGCTGCTTCGCGTCAGGGTCTTCCTTGGTGTAGGTGAAGGTCTGAACCGAGCTCCACTCCTTGCCGTCGGTAGCCTTCACGCTGATCTTTGTAGTAGTGCCGAAATCGAGACCTTTGCCGATCGTGATGGTCTGACCGTTTTTATACTCGGTGAATTCTCCGCCGTCGATAGAATACTGAGCGGACGTCGCGTTGTCAAAGGTGAGTGTGACCTTCATTGTGTCGGTCTTATAATTTGTTGAGGCTGTCGCGCTTGCTGAGGGACCTGCGGGCTCCGTGCTGTAGAATACCGCAATACCCTTGCTGCCGAGCGTACCTGTGATCGTAGTGCTTGTAACGGTCCATTTGCTGCCCGTGATCTCGTCGGTGTATGTGCCAGCCTTTACGATACCGTCCGCGTTCGGAACAGTTACCTTGCCGCTCGTGCCCTTTGCCGACGCGATTACAGCACCGCCTTCACGGCATACAACGTCACAGCCGTCACCCGAGGTGTAGCTTTCTTTTCTGCCGACAAGCGCGTTTTTGAAGTGGTTTACAGCAGCAACTTCCTTTGATTTGTAGTGTGTGCTTCCCTTATTGCCCGCGTAAATGTTCTCTCTCTCGTTAGAGCCTGGTCTTGAGAGATAGAGCGCGGAGCCTGTAGCTTTGGAGCCGAGAATCGCGTAGGAGCGGTCGATGATATCCTGACTCAGATACTTTGTCCAGCCGCCGTCGTTGGGGTCGTTGGAGTAGGTGTCGTGGCTTTCACCCCAGTATACGAGCTTGTTGCCTTCAATACCCTGTTTTGTCCAGTGACCGCTGTTGGTAACGACCTTGCCGTCTCTCATACCGCCCGTAAGCTCTCCGCTGTAGTTGCAGTCGCTTAC
Source organism: bacterium (assembly GCA_020625635.1). Lineage (GTDB taxonomy): Bacteria > Bacillota > Clostridia > Oscillospirales > Acutalibacteraceae > Ruminococcoides. The sequence continues at coordinate 19,737 of JAHLBL010000002.1, read as the reverse complement.
GCTGATGTATTTTGTGTATTCCTTCATTACGTCGGCAGCTTTTCCGCCGGGGTTGTCGAGGATCTCGCCGTAAGACCATAAGCCTACGCTCTGTACCATCTTGAAGAAATTGTCGCCCTCGGCAGGTGTTCCGATGTGCTTTGCAGCGTCAAAACGGAAGCCCGAAACGCCGATGCTTTTAAGCTCGTTGAGATAGTTTTTGACAACATTCTGTACGTAGCTGTCCTCGGTCTTTAGGTCCTGCATGCCGATATCGCCGTGTGTGACCTGGTTGCGGTCGCTCCAGTTTGTAACCTTGCCCATGGTGTGCCAGTACTTGCCGTCCTTGAGGTTGTCCTGAATTTTGCCGTGGTCGCCGGTGAGGTGATTAGCTACGATATCAACGATGATTTTGATTCCGTACTTCTTAGCCTCAGAGCAGAGCGACTGCAATTCGGATTTACCTCCGAGGTCGTTGCCCATGTAGAAGCCGCGGGGCTGATACAGCCAGTACCATTTGCCCGATGTGTCGGCAGCCTGAGCGGGGGAGGTCTGTACTGCGGTGAAGCCCGCTTCCGCTATGCTTTTCAGTTCGTTTTTGATGTCGGTGTACTTCCAGTTGAAGCACTGAAGAATGTTGCCTTCCTCAATTTTACTCGGCAGTCCGTAGTCCGCGCCAGACGTTTCCTGAAGTGTTTCGGCGCCTGAGGCGTTTGCCGATGAGTTCACGGCGAAGGTCTGAACCGTGCCGACTGTGATGCATGAGATCAAGATGCATACACAGAGCAGCAATCCCGTTATCCTTTTTGTCATTTTTCTCAACTCCTAAATCATACAAAGAAAAATATAAAAAACTTACATTTATTATTGTAACAAAATGCAGGAAAAAATTCAATCAGCGTATTGCACAATACGATTCGTAATAGATGGGTTCTTCTATGAAAAACGCTCACGGCGATTCTTTTGCGGTGAGGGTATCTCTGAGAATGACATTTAACGCAGGAGCATTTTCCACAAACGGTTTCTTCCGATTAAAAATTATGCTTTCTATTGCTTTTGTAAAGTAATTGTTGTAGAATAAAATCAATAATTTATTTTACCGATTTATATTGAAAAAACAATTTTTGTGAGGTTCTGTTATGAGAAGGCTGATTTCTTTAATTGTCGCGCTGGTTATTCTGTCAACAACTTTGATTACGGCAGGCGCGGCTGAGTCCGCGGATAGTTCCGAATGGATAACGCTTTCGTTTATTACGGAGTACACGGGAGCCACCGAGAATAAGATTATGCTGAAATGGGATTGGAACGACCTGCTTGAAAATGCCTCGACCTCGGGAGCGAACGCGGATTTGGCTGTCGCGGGTATGGCTCTCAGCAGTGAAATCGAAATCAGCAGAAGCAATATTGAGACCGCGTTAAAGGCTTTCGGCTTTACGGATGTGCTCAGCGACTATTATGAATCGGGCACAGAGCATAAGAACGGTCTCAGCAATCCTGCTCGTACATTCGCTCACCATGAAATTACCGTGAACGGGGAGACGAAGCATATCATCTGCGCCGTGTTCCGCGGTACAAAATCAACCGCCGACACTAACACGGATGTAAAATCACTCAAGGACGGTTTTCTTGACGCAGGCAAGAACTGCACCGAAAGCCTTAAGCAGTATCAGTCGACAATCAGCGGAGCAACAAAGGAAAACACAGTTCTCTTTTTAACGGGACATAGTCTCGGAGCGTCTATGTCGAGCCTTGTTGCCTGTCTGTGTGATGATATCGCTGACAGAAACGCGACTCATACTTATTCCTTCGCAACCCCGAATTATGATACAATGGGACTGAAAACCGAGGGTTATCAGAACGTGCATCATTATATAAACGTTAAGGACGCTGTTCCCACAATGCCTGCCAATTACGGAAAAACAGGCGATGAAATTATATACAGCTACGATTCGCTGACAGACGCCGAAAAAGCGAGATTTGAGCGTGTCTATAAATATCTCAGAAACGTTTCTTATGAAAAGGACGATAAACGGGAGGATCCGGTTCTCGGAGATATAAAAGAGCATATGGGCTATACGTATATGTCATTTATGCTCTGCAAGCTGACCGACGAGGAGATTGACAGCTATATTGCGCCTTTTGAAATCGTTAAGTATAACGCGGAGCTTAAGAGCCTCAGCCAGAATGCCAAGGGTTCCGTAAAGGCTCAGTCTGCGGTTTGTTCCGTTTGTCAGAAGCCAAACTATGAGTTTTCAATTAACAAAAACGGAAAGTGGGAGACGACGACCTCCGAGTCCGGTAAAGCTGCATTCAAAAAGCTTTCCGACGGTAAAAGCTACAGCGTAAAGGTCAGAATCGCAAAGACAATCAACGGCACAGAGTATTTCAGCCCGTGGTCGTCGGAGCAGAAAATCAAGATAGATAATACTCCTTACAAGCTTAAAGAATATAAGCCCGTTATAAAGGGCGTGAAAAAGGGCAACAAAAAAGTCACAGTTACCGCAAAAGCCTGCAAGCTTTGCGAAAAGCCCGTCTATCGCTTCGCCATAAAAAAGAACGGCAAGTGGGTAAGTACTGAAACTACATCGAAATCCGCGGTATTCAAGAAGCTTGCCAAAAAGAAAACCTATAAGGTAAAGGTGAGAATCACCAAGAAAATCGGCGGAAAAACATATTGCAGCAAGTGGTCTGCTGTAAAATCCGTGAAGCTCTGATATTACCAATTACGGACGGTTGCCGTTGATAGGCTGCCGTCCTAATGCTTTTATTTTTGCGAAAAGAAGGAAAAGAAATGCATTTTGTTAACGCCAAAGGAATACTGAGCGGCAGCGGCGGATTTTACGGTATGAATATTTATCGGGGATGTACTCACGGGTGTATTTACTGCGACAGCAGGAGTAAGTGCTATCAGTTTACACATCCCTTTGAGGATATCGAAGTGAAGCAGAACGCTCCGCAGCTTCTTGAACAAGCCCTTAAGTCAAAAAGAAAAAGATGTATGATCGGTACGGGTGCGATGTCCGACCCGTATATGCATTGTGAGGAAGAACTGCGCCTGACGCGGAAATGTCTTGAGATTATTCATAAATACTGTTTCGGGGCGACTGTGCAGACGAAGTCCGACCGAATACTTCGGGACATAGATTTGCTCGACGAAATCAACCGTTCGGCGAAATGTGTGGTTCAGATGACGCTGACTACTTATGATGATGAGCTCTGCCGTATTCTCGAGCCGAATGTATGCAACACAAAGCGCAGGATTGAGGTGCTGCGGGAAATGCAGGCGCGCGGTATTCCCACAATAGTCTGGCTGACGCCTGTTTTGCCGTTTATCAATGACACGGAGGAGAACATCACGGCTATCCTTAACGAATGTGTTAAAGCGGGGGTCAAGGGAGTTATTGATTTCGGAATGGGGCTGACGCTGCGCGAGGGTGACCGCGAGTATTATTACGCCGCGCTCGACAGATACTTCCCGAATTTGAAGAATAAGTATATTCAGATGTACGGCAACGCGTATGAGCTTCCGAGCCCTGAGGCGGGAAAGCTGACTGGGATTTTAAATAGACTCTGCCGCGAGAATGGTATGATGTCAACTCCGAACGAATGCTTCAGCTATATGTGTCAATTACCCGAAAAGTATGAGCAGCTTAGTCTTTTTTGAGGTTGAATGGAAACAAAATATATTTTCAGTGAAAGGGAGACATTATGAAAAAGTTTTTAATTCTAATTTTATCGGCGTTGATGATATGTTCTTGTGCGGCGTGTTCCGATAATAATGCTGTTTCGGATTCCGTCTCGGAAAAGCTTCCGTCAAAGGTCGATTTGAGAAACTATAACGGTAAGAATTATGTAACTCCCGTAAAACGTCAAAAATTCGGGGACTGCTGGTCGTTCAGCCTCGCGGGTTCTGCCGAGATTGCGTATCTGGTTGCTAATGATATGGGAGTAAAAGCGGGTAAGCTCAACCGTAAAGTCGATTTTTCCGAGAAGTACATAGCGTGGTATATGTATCACGGTATATCGAAGGGAGATGTTGTGAAAGGAAAGGTAAGAGCTTCTCAGGTCGGAGAGGGCTTTGATCCGAAAGTCGGAGAAATGACATCCCCTAATAAGGTTTATGATATAGGCGGAGAATATGTTCACTACGGAAATCTGTTCGGTTCGGGCTTCGGACCTGTTGATGAAAGTGTTGAGGTAAACGGAGAGTATCCGTATGCGTATAAACCCGATTCGGACGGCAATTGGACGCTTCCGCTTAATTCCGAATACAGAAGTGTTCCTCAGAAGGCTTTTCTCAGAAACAGCCTTGTATTGCCGAGCCCCGCGAAGTTAAACTCAAAAGGCAAGTATAAGTTTGACGGGGAGGCGCTTAACGCGATAAAGTCTGAGCTGTATAAGGGACACGGCGTTTCTCTGGCGATAAGCGTTTCACATCCGGGTTTTATTCAGAAAAATATGGCAGCGTACTGCAACGGCGATTATACCGCCGACCATGCTGTTACCGTAGTCGGCTATGATGACGATTATCCGAGGGAGAACTTTGTCGACAGAGACGACAGCGGTGAGATAATCAAAGGAAGTCTTCCGCCTGAAAACGGCGCGTTTATTATAAAAAACAGCTGGGGTATTATTGACAGCGAAAATGACGGTTATATTTATATGTCTTATTATGACCACAGCATTTACTCTGTTATGAGCTATGAGTTCGACAATAATAAAAACGTTAAGCATAAGGATATAAATTACGACCAGTATGATTTGTTGATGACCGAGTGGTACGGTAATCGTGATTATAAGAATGAAACTAAAACTGCGAATATGTTTGACGCCGAGGAGGATGAAAACCTTTTTCAGATTTCCTATATAACAAGTCTGCCCGATACCGAGGTCTCTTATGAGATATATAAGAATGTTGAGAATAATAATCCTTCGTCGGGAACACTTCTTGAGGAAGGAACAAACAGTCATCAATTCGCGGGCTATCATAAAATAGACTTAAACGGTGATTATCCGCTTAAAAAGGGCGAAAAGTACTCCGTTGTGCTTACGATGAAGCGTGTTACGGACGACGGTACGGTATATACTGAGGTTTTCCCTTATTCTACAAAGTTTTCGGGAGGCATGGATGTGCGTGGCATCATCAACAAAGGGGAGAGCTTTATTTATAAGAACGGAAAATGGACGGATATGTCCGATATAAAGGAAAGCCTGATTGAAAGAGCGTATGAACAGCTTGTAAAAAAGCTCGGCTCAAGGAAAAATATAACTCCGATTTCTCTCGACAGCAAGAAAACCTTTACTGTCGACAACTACCCGATAAAAGCAATCTCAGGTTTATAAAAAAAGAAAAATCCTGTTTCACACCTTATCGGTAATGAAACAGGATTTTTTAGGGTAGTAAAATGTATGTGCAATATTGTACGGAGTGTTTGAAATGTTTTTATTTGTTAATTAACAAATCTATTATATCATAAAAATATGTTTTTGTTTCTGCTGATTATTACATCTTGATGCAAGTTATTACATCATGAAAATCAAAATGTAAAAAATAACACGTAATTGTAAAAAATAACATATAATTTTTGTCGAAAACAGTCACTTTTTCATTGTGCGTTTTGTTGACATATATACCATTAAAGAGTAAAATATTTTTGTTAGTTATTTCACATAGTCAGCGGAGAAAAAATGAACAGTTCATTCAGAAAAAAATCAATAAATAATTATTCGGATTCCGAGCGGCTTGACCGTGCGGTGAAGATTGCTTCTCCGCTCTCATGGCTCGGGATAATTGCTGCTGCCTTAATGATAGTTTCCGTAATTATCTGGTCGTTTTTCGGAAGTATTCCCGAGATCAAGACTGTTAAAGCCGTTGTTTCAGATAAGTCAAATGCACTTGCTGTCCACAGCTTTGTTTCCGGCAGACTGACAGGCTATACTGTCGGCGAAGGCGATAAAGTGAAGAGCGGACAGATTGTGGCAGAGGTTGAAAGCTCGGGGAAGATTGTTGCCGTTACGTCACCGTTTGACGGGACTGTAGGCACATTTCTGTTCTCTGAAAATGATATAATCTACGCTTACGACGAGATACTCCGCCTTACGCCAAAGGTTGACAGCGATACGGTCGCTGTGTCATATGTCCCCGTCTCTCAGAGCGGCAGAATTGCGTCTGGTATGGAGGTAAAGCTTCATTTGAACGGCGAATCGGGCTGCCTTGAAGCGGAGGTTATAGCTGTCGGAGACTGTGCGGCTTCGGAGAAAAATATGCGGTATGTTATCGGAAGAGACAATTCGATAAGAAAATCTCTGAGTGATGAGCGTGCCGTCGCTGCTGTGGTATATAAGATAAAGAATAAACAGATCAACGATGATTTTTTGATAGATAACAGAAGAATACCCGTTAAAAACGGTTCGATAATAAATGCTGAAATAATAATCGAAAACCGCGCTCCTGTTTCGTTCCTCTTTGGTTTTTTGACGAGCGGGGAGGCCGAAGGTGAGTAATCGGGTACGTACTCCTGTTGTGTATCAATCCGAGGCGGCTGAGTGCGGTGCGGCGGCATTGTGCGCCGTGTTCGCCTACTACGGAAAATACATCTCTCTCGAAACTATGAGACGTGAAACCGAGGTCTCGCGTGACGGCTGTTCCGCGGGAGCTATAATGCGCGCGGCTAAGCGCAATTCTTTAGAATGTCACGGCTTCAGAAAAGAGCCCGAAGCTCTGAAAGATATAAAAACGCCCTGCATTTTGCATTGGGAGTTCAATCATTTTGTTGTGTTCGAGGGAATAAAGGGCAACTATGCGTATATTAATGACCCTGCTATAGGTCGTCGGAAAATAACTTTGAGTGAGCTCGACCGTTCTTTTACAGGTGTCGTGCTGACTTTTATTCCCGAAAAGAATTTTAAGAAATCCAAACCGCCCAAAACATTTAGAAACCTGATGAAAAAGCAGATAAAGTTTAACCGCGGCGTGATTGTAAGGCTCGTTGCGGCGGGCTTGCTTCTCGTTTTTCCCTCCATAGTCTTACCGATGTTGTCGCAGGTTTTTATCGACGAAATTCTGCTCGGTGATAATATACGCTTGTTTAACGGGCTGTTCTGCTTCTCATTGGGTTCCGTTGCGCTTTATATTATTCTGAGCGTTTACAGAACGTATTTGCTCGCGGCTTTCAGAAAGAAGCTTGTTCTGCTTTCCGTAAGGGAGCTTGTGCTGAAAATACTCAGTCTTCCTGTCAGCTTTTTTGAGATGAGATACGCGGGTGATATAGCCGACAAGGTGAGCAGTAATTCGCGCGCGGCGGCTTTCGTTTCCGATGAACTTGCAAACGCTCTGCTGAATATCCTGCAAGTTGTCGCCTGCTTTGCCGTTATGGTGATTTACAGTCCTGCGCTGGCTTTAGCGGCGTTTTTGTATTTGATTTTTAATGTTATTATTACGCGCGCTTTTTTCGAAAGGACTCATTCACTCGCGCTTGAATACAGGGTGAGAAAAGGACGTTTTGCGGGTGCTCTCTGTTCGGGTATTCATATAAGCTCCACGGTGAAATCCTGCGGAGCCGAGGGTGAATTTACCTCTAAGCTTTTGGGATATAACGCGGGGAGCTTTGACTCCGAGCAAAGGCTCAGCCGTTTACAATATATATTTGATTCCCTGATTGACGCGTCAGCTCTGCTTTCCGACGCTATTATACTTATAATCGGCGGTCTGCTTGTCATTAACGGCAGGCTCACAATCGGCGCGATGGTCGCGTTCTCAGCAGTTTTCAGCGTATTTGCCGCGCCGTTGAAGTCGCTTGCGGCATTGATGAAAAGTACGCGCATTGCCCGTGCGGAGCTTAAACGAGCGGAGGATATTATCAATTATGACGATAAATCCGATGAAGGCGGCAAGCCTGATGAGGTCAAGGGTAAGCTCACGGGCAGGGTAGAGGTACGGAATCTTTCGTTTTGTTATACAGGCTCGGACAGAAATGTGATTACGGATATTTCTTTTAAAGCAGAATGCGGAGAATCTGTAGCCGTTGTCGGAGCTTCGGGCAGCGGTAAAACAACTCTTCTTAAGCTGTTATGCGGCTTGTATTCACCTAAAGACGGACAAATAACGATTGACGGCTTCAATATCAATAGTATTCCCGACGCAATCAGAAGCTGCAGCGTATCCGTTGCAGGTCAAAACCCGCAGCTTTTTACAGGCACAGTTCGCGATAATATAACTTTGTGGGACGACAGTGTTACTGAGAATGATATTATACGAGCCGCCAAAGACGCGTGTATTCATGATTTTATTATGCAAAAGCCCGAAGACTATGATTTTATGATTACCGAAAACGGCTCCAACCTTTCAGGCGGACAGCGTCAGCGGCTCGAAATAGCTTCGGCGCTTGTTAAAAATCCCACAGTTCTTATTCTTGATGAGGCGACAAGCTCGCTTGACGCCGATATGGAGAAAAGGATAATTGAAAATATCAAACGCAGGGGCTGTACCGTAATTACTGCGGCGCACAGGTTAAGCGCGATACGCGATTGTGATAAAATCATTGTTCTTAAAGACGGTCATATAGAAGAAACAGGCACACATCCCCAACTTATTAATGCCGACGGATATTATAAAACGCTTATAAATTAGTATGGAAGAATTCAGAAAAATCCGCTTAAGAGCGGGGGAAAACTTTATAACCGATAATTCTCTCGACGCTTTTCGGGTTGACAGCGGCGTTGTCCGTGTGTATATTGTGTCGCTTCACGGTAACGGCGCGGGACGCAGAACACTCTTATATGAGGCTGAAAGCGGCGATATCATTCCCGCTTTTAACTATACAGATAACGACAATCTCAACCTGTGCTTTTGTCTGGTATCAGATAACGCTGAGGTGGCTGTTATGAGCGGCTGTTCCACAAAGGTACTGCGTAGGCGGTTTGCGGACGCTGCCGGAATAGAAAATGTTGATATCGAGGGCTATAATGAGGCGATAGCTGAGAAAAACAGGCTTATGACAGTACGTGACGATGGATACCTAAAACGTCACAGTAAAAATGAGGATAGCGTTTCAAAAGGAATTATCTCAGAAATCTCGAGCGCTTTTTCAAAGAAAAATAAATCTGAAGCGCGTACAGACAATCCTCTTTATAACGCGCTCGCGCTGATATGTGAATACTCCAAAATTAAACTTGCCGCTTATGAGAAAGTGAAAAAATCAGTTATCGGAAATCCTCAGCTTGACGATATAGCATCTTTGTCAAACTTTGCTTATCGTGAAATCAGGCTCAAAGATAATTGGTATAATCAGAACCTTGGAGCGCTTCTGGTTTTTGATGAAAACGGAACTCCTCTGGCGAGCCTGCCTCGGAACAGTCATTCTTATAATTTGTATTACACTAACGGAGAGCATAAAAGAATTGATGAAATTAATTCTCACGGACTTCGTTCAAGAGCTTATGTTTTATACCGCGCTTTACCTGAAAGAAGAATTACGAGGCGTGATTTATTTGATTTCAGGTTGAAAAGCCTTTCTGCGGCTGATATTTTTAAGTTTTTCATAATTTCGTTGATAACAGTGATGACAGGTCTTTTGATTCCTCTTGTGAGCCGTGAGCTGTATAACGTCTACATTCCGCTCGGGCTCGAAAAGGTTCTGCTTGAGCTTGGAGCGCTGTTGCTTGGATTTATGACGGCAAATATTCTGTTTGCGATAATACGCGGGCTTACTTTATACAGGCAGAGCTTAAAAACGGGATATGATTTCGCTAACGCCGTGATACACAGGCTGTTTGCTCTGCCTCAAAGTTTTTTCAGACGTAACGATTCCGCTAAGCTCGCTGTAGATATCTCGGCTGCCTCTACAGCCTTCGGCAGTATAACGGGCGAGCTTATGTCGCTTTTTATGAGCATGTTTACGGCTTTGATCTATCTTGCGTGTATGTTTGCTGTTTCGCCTGTTATGAGCGCCATGGGACTTATCGCGCTGCTTGTTTATACGATTTTTTATTCACTTTTTATGCATTATATCGCGAGAAATTCTCGGAAATACGCCGATCAAAATGCTGAGACAAACGCTGTTCTTGTGCGGCTAATCAGGGGTATTTCCAGGCTGAAAACCTCATCCGCAGAGGATAAAGCTTTTCTTGCATATCTTAAGCCGTACATAAAAGAACGCCAAATAAACGAGAAAATTGAAAAAGCCCGCGGCAATATGCTGACACTCTCGCTTGTCTCTTCGGGATTGTTTTCGATGGCTTTTTATCTTATATGCTATACTCGGAGTTTTGAAATCAACACGGGTGAGTTCGTAGCGTTTCTCGCTCTGTTCAGCGGATTGGCGGTCTATGTTACGGCTGTGATAAACAGCGTAACTCTGATAAAGTCCGAAAAACCCGTGCTCGACAGGCTTCAACCTGTCTTTGAGGAAGAACCAGAGGACGCGCGGTCCAGGTGTAAACTTAACCGATTCAGACATGAGATCAAGCTTGAACACCTGAGCTTTTCCTACGGAGATACTCCCGTGCTCAGTGATATAAATCTTACTGTAAAGAAGGGCGAATATATCGCCGTAACAGGTGTTTCGGGCTGCGGAAAGTCGACCTTGCTGAAACTGCTGCTGGGATTTGAACAGCCGACTGGAGGCAGGATTCTATACGACGGTTATGACCTCGGCGTGCTTAACAAAAGGCTTCTGAGGAAGAATATCGGAGCCGTATTGCAGGACAGTTGCCTTATCGCTGGAAGTATATATGACAATATAACGGTTTCGCGTCCCGACGCGTCTCTCGCTGAGGTTAACGCCGCGGTAAAGCTGTCGGCTCTTAACGAGGATATTGAAAATATGCCGATGGGCTTACATACTGTTATAGGCGGCGAAGACTGTTCCGTTTCCGAGGGACAGAAGCAAAGAATACTGATAGCACGCGCGATAATATCCAATCCCGACATTCTTATACTTGACGAGGCTACAAGCGCGCTCGATAATAAAGCTCAAAGTGTAGTGACTGAAACGCTTAAGAAATCAGCCGCCACAAAGATAATTGCGGCTCACAGACTGAGCACGGTTATGGAATGCGATTGGATAATTGTACTCGATAACGGTATGATTGCTGAGCAGGGTACGCCTGACGAGCTGCTGAAGAGCGGCGGTCTGTTCACGCGACTCGCCGAAAGGCAGACAGGAGGTAATATCAATGACAGATAAAGAGTTGATGAAAGCTGCTGGTGAAATCCTTAAAAACGAGAGTACAGCCGCGGAGTTCAATAACGCGGATTCTATAGAGGATATAAAAGGAATTTTTGACAGAAACGGCAGTGAATTAACCTTGAGTGAGGTAGAGAGAATCGGGGTTCTTTTAAACGGCGACGAGCTTACCGAGGAAGACCTCAATGATGTGCGCGGGGGAATGACGCGTGAGATCCTGATGATTGGCGGTGTTGTTGCCGCTATCGCAGCGGTAGGCGCCTGCCGTGCGGCGTATCTTAGGGTGGAAAAGGAATAAAGATATGAAACGTGTAATAAGTTCAGACAGCATTACTATTCTGGATGATAATAATAAAACTATGTTGCGCATAACCGAAAAACTCACGGATAATGTTATGTATTTTAAGGTTTCGGGAGAGCCTAGCTCCTCAGTTTTTTATGATTTCGAGGACGAGCTGACCGCCGCGGCGAGCGTATGCAATAAAATAAGGCTCGACCTGAATGAAGTGACCTGCATTTCATCCGTGGCAATAAGAGCGCTGTTATCTGTGCAGCAACTTCTGGATAAAGACGACGAGGCTGAGCTTCGTATTACGGGAATGAATAATGCCGTGCTTGAGATGTTTAAGGAAAACGGTTTTGACCTCCTGTTTAATATTGACGAAAGGTAAAAAATGAAAATGATAAAGCCTTATGAGGACGATGAAAGCTATATTTTTGCGGCTTTTGCCAGCGAAGACGAGCGTCGGGTATCGGGAATAATTGAACAGCTCTGCGGTTTCGGCGTTCGCGTTTGGTTTGACGGCGAATCAGACACGCGCAACGATAGCAATAAAATAATTGATAGTAATCTGAATAACAGTAAAGCTGTTTTGATTTTTGTTTCTCAGAACATAATCGGTTCTCACGACTTCCGACGTCAGATAAACAGCGCCGTACTCGAAAAAAAGCCTTTAATCGCCGTTTATCTTGAAAAAACTCAGCTTACTGTCAGTTTGAAGCTTCAGCTTTCGTCCGCGCAATCTGTATTTATGTGGGAAACAAACGGTAATGAGCTGTTTGATTTTCTTTTAAAATGTGACAACATAAAAGAATGTATGGGAAAAACGGACGAAAAGCGGAGCAAAAATTCAGGCTTTGTTCTTGTTCGCAAAAGAACGGGGGAGAAGATAAATCTTCCCGGCGGCGGTTTAAGGGTAGGACGCAGGCGTTCTCTGTGCGATTATACTGTTGACGGAAACAAAACCCTTAGCCGCATCCACGCGACGTTCACGGTCAGCGATAACCGCTGCCGAGTGACCGATAACAATTCCCTGAACGGAGTATATATCAACGGCGTACGGCTTGAGGAGAACGGCTGTGCGGAACTTAAAGTAAATGATGAAATCAGGCTTGGCAGCGAGCGTTTTATTCTGACGGAGGAGATTTAGTGTGAAAAGGTATTGCTATAATTGTATGAAGCCGCTTTCTGAGGGGAAATGCGGCTTTTGCGGCTATACCTTTAAAGCGCCGCCTGCTCACCACCTTTTGCAGGGGACGGTTCTCAATAACCGTTATCTGATTGGTAACGCAATCGGCGAGGGCGGATTTGGAATTACATATATCGGCAGGGACATTAACCTCGATATGACCGTAGCCGTTAAGGAATTCTATCCCAAGGGATTTGTTAACAGAAACAACCTTTCCTCAAATATGGTTGAGGTGAACGGTAAATCAAACCTTGAATTTTTTGAGAAGGGCAGAAAAAAGCTGATACGCGAGGCGAGGGTACTCGCTAAATTCTCGGGAACAAACAGTATAGTAGATGTACGTGATTATTTCGAGGAGAATAACACCGGCTATATCGTGATGGAATATATTCAGGGTGAGACCTTGAAGCACTGTGTAGAAAAGTACGGCGCGTTTTCGTCCGAAGAAATCATATGTAAGATGATGCCGCTGTTTTACGCGCTTGAAAAGGTTCACAGCGAAGGGCTGATTCACCGTGATATAAGCCCTGATAATATAATGATAGTCAATGACGGCAGTATGAAGCTTATGGATTTCGGCGCTACTCGTGACGTGAATTTTATCACTGAGCACACTATGTCTGTTGTACTGAAACGCGGATATGCTCCCGAGGAGCAATACCGCGCAAAGGGGGTTCAGGGACCGTGGACTGATATTTACGCCATTTGCGCTACCATATATAAATGTATTACCTGTATAACACCCGAGGATTCCCTCGAGAGGGCGTTCAGCGATAAGCTAAGAAGACCGAGTGAGCTCGGAGCTGATATTTCCCCTGAACTCGAGGAGGTCATTCTGAAGGGTATGTCTCCGCACCCTGAGGACAGGTATCAGAATATGAACGAGTTCATTGAGGCTGTTCTCAGCGCCGGTCCGCGGGAGCATGAAAAGTCGGATGCGGACGAATACGACGACAATGACAGTACCTTATATTACACCGAGGATGAATCGAACGCGCAAAGCCTTGAGCCGAAAAATGAAATAAAATATAAAAACAAAAAAGGATTCAGGATACCGAGATGGCTGATTGTTTCGGTAGTGCTTATGATAATCGGAGGAATAGCCACTTCGTTTATAGTCAACGAGCGAAACAGCTACACGATAATTCCGAATGTCTATTCTCTCTCCGTGCGTGCCGCTGAAAAAACTCTTGAGGACAACGAGCTTGAATGTAAAATTGATTATGAATATTCGGACAAGCTCTCTAAGGGTAAGGTTATAAAGCAGCAACCCGAAGCGGGTGAAAGCGTTAAAAAGAATTCAATTATTACTGTTACGGTAAGCAGCGGAAGGCTGGTTTCCGTACCTGATGTGAAAGGCTTATCGTATAATAAAGCGAAAAAGCTGGTTGAAAAGGCTTCGCTTAAGCTTACGGCAGAAAGAAAAGCCTATTCCGCGACTGTTGAAGAGGGCTCGGTTATCAGCCAGACTCCAAAAGCCCGTTCGGTTCTTGCCGAGGGAAAAGCAGTAACCGTAATTATAAGCAAGGGCAAAAAGCCGATAACTGTTCCGAATCTTTTCGGTATGAGCCTGAAAAAAGCTAAAGCAAAAGCCAAAGGTTTTACTATAAAGGTAAAACGTAAATACAGTGAGAAAGAAAAAAATACGGTTATTTCACAGAGAATTAAAGCAGGGGAAAAGGTACGCCCCGATACCAGACTTATCATTACGGTCAGCAAGGGTGCAAAGCCTGCGGAAACCGAACCCGCAACCGAAGCCGAGCCGTATTATGAACAATATTATGAACCCGAAATCCCCGAGCCAACCGAAGCACCCGCTACCGAACCTCAGACACTGGGCGAGCTGAAGTTTGACGACTGATTAAAAAACAGGAGATGATTGAATTGAAAAAAATAAGCGTGCTGTTGGTTGTGTTAACTATTATCAGTTGTTTCGTTTTGCCGGTTAACGCAATTCCAATTCCCGAAAATGCTAGGTCTTTTGTTCTTGAGGATAACGGTGGGGAACTTTTGTATACTGCGCAGGACGGTAAGGTAGTAATATACGGATATAAAGGCTCCGGCTCAGAGCTCCATGTGCCCGCGTACATAGATGATAACAGAGTATGCGAAATAGCAAGGGAAGCGTTTATGAGTTGTGATACTCTTCAAAGCGTATATTTCCCCGATACTCTCACCATTATTGGACCATGCGCATTTTATAAAAATACGGTGATACAAAAGGTTTCATTGCCTGATGGGCTTGAAGAAATACGTGCTAACGCATTTAATGGATGTACAAACCTTACGGATATTAATATGCCAAAAAGTGTTACGAAATTGGGCGAGGCTTGTATCCGCGGAATTCCATTTTGGAAAGACAGAGATAACTGGTACAAAGATGCTTTTTTGTTTATTAACGATATTTTAATTGATGTACAACCTTGGATAGATAAGGAACTTGTGGTGATTAAAGAAGGTACAAAAGCTATCGGGGATTACGCGATGAGTAAAAGCGAAACGAAGAGAGTAATACTGCCCGGCAGCGTCAAATCTATCGGAGTGGACGCTTTTTATGATTGCCGCAATCTTGAGAGCGTTTATATTCCGGAAGGAGTTACGGAGATTTCTGCTTCGGCGTTTCATAACTGTACCAATCTTACCGAAGTGACTATTCCCGCGAGTGTCGAGAGCATAGGACGGTTTGCTTTCGGTTATAAAAGCGAGGGGTGGAATACGGAACCTTACGGTATAACTATAAAAGGTTACTCGGGCACAGCCGCTGAGGAATACGCCGATCAAAACGGTATCACCTTTGTTGATTTAGGAGAGGCGCCATACCCAACCGCGCCTGATACATTTGAGACAGAGAGCGAGACCGTCAGCGAATCAGAGACAGAGTCAGTGACAGAGACCGTTACGGAGACCAAAACCGAGACTGTAATCGTTACCGAGACTGATACTTCAACCGAACCCAAGGAGACGGATAGTATTCCGACCGAGACTGTAACTGAACCGACTGAATCTTTTACCGAACCTCAGCCGACAGAAACAGTATCTGCACCGACAAAACCAACTGCTCCGTCGGTTAAGAAAAAGACTCAGAAAATAACCGTAAAATCCTACAGCCTTGTCTATGGCGCCAAGAGCTTTAAAATTAAAGCTTTCGCCAAGGGAAAGCTAAGTTTTTCGGTTAGGAAAAACAGCGTTATCAGGCTCAACTCTAAAGGTGAGGTCAAGGTAATCGGCTGCGGAATTGTCAAAATAACCGTTAAAGCCGCGAAAACAGAGCTTTATAAATCAGCAAAAAAGACAATTACAATCACCGTTCGTCCTCAAAAGCCAATGTTTAAAAACGGCGGCGGAACAACCGCGAGGTATGTAATTAATTTTAAAAAGCTAAAAGATGTGTCGGGCTACGAGTTGTTTTACAGAGCGAAGGGCGATAAGAAATGGAAAATCGCATACGCCAAAAAGAACGCGTCGAGTATTGTTTTAGAAAATATAAAATTCAGCCAATATAAAATTAAGCTTCGCGGATATAAGCGCGTCGGCAAAAAGAAGCTCTACGGCGCTTTTGTAAAAGCAGGCTTTTAGTGTGTAGGTTTATTCAATAAAAAATTATCAATTTGAATTGCAGGAGAAAAAATGATTTTTGCTATTTGTGACGACAACAGGGAAGCAGCGGCTTATATAGCCACTGCCATAAAACAGAGATACGGACAAGGTGTACAGACCGTTGAATTTTATTCCGCTGATAACCTTATCTCTTATATCACTCACGGAAGTCTGCCCGACTGTATTTTTATGGATATTGTTCTCGGTGAAGATAACGGAATTGATGAACTGCGTAAATATATTGAGTATCTGCGCGATATTCCCGTTATCTTTTTTACGGGCTTTACAGAATACTGTCAGGATATTTTTCTGAATTTTTCTCCTTACGGCTTACTCACAAAACCGATTGATGACAAAAAACTATATTATTACACCGATAAGATCGTATTGTCCCATGATGAAAACAGCATTAATTTTGTAGTCAGTATGGGTAAAGATCGTACATTACTTAAAAACAGCGATGTTTTATATGTTGAAAACGAGAAGCGAAAGGTGATTTATCATACCGTAAACGGAGATTATGCGGAGTACATAAAAATGGATGACGCTCTTGATAAACTCCGTTACGGCTTTATACGCTGTCATAAAAGCTTTGCCGTGAATTTCAGAAATATTAAGACAATCGACAAAAACTATGTTGTTCTCAGCGACGGAACTGAAATACAAATCAGCCGTCAGTATTCGGAGTCGGCACAGTCGGATTTTATCAGCCTTAAGTCAAAGAGCTTGGGTATTTAGGGATTAATTATGCGTTTTATCTTTCAGTGCCCGCAAAATTTAATAAATGAGGCGTTGGTTTTACTTGCCGTTTTTTTCGCTTTCGCGTGCGCGGCGGTTGTTATGCTCAAACCACGCTTTAACGTATGGATAATATTCGCGTCTGTCTTTGTGCTCTGGGAGTTATGTACTCTTGATTTGCGCTTCACGGAAGGCTGCGCGGAGCTTAGGTATGCCGAGTTTTTCTTTGTTGTCCCTTGGGTTATGATATGCTTTAGGGATTCGATACTCAACAGGCTTATTTGCTCTGCCTTGTTTATGTTTGTGAGGTTTATCGCCGAGGTTATCACAGAACTTGTATTTGCAGAGTTTTTCGGTGTTCGTCACCGCTTTGAACAACCTTACGCGTGTATTGCTTTTATTGCTGTCGCTTACGTGATCCTTTCGCTGATTACTTTGATCTGGATTAAGCTTTTTAAGAAAAAAACATCCGCGGATGCCTTTTCAAATATTTTTACATTTATTACGGTAGTTCTCGCCGAGATTATTATAACGGCGGTAAACGGAGTGATGATTTTCGCGGTTGACAGCGCGGCGGGCTTCAATGTTATTCTGTCACTGATGCTCGGCTTTTTGTTTCTTGACATTATGGCTTTTGTATATATCCGCAGCACCGCGAGAATTCAAAGACTCAATGCCGAGAATGAGATCCTTTCCGCCGAAAACAGGATTCAGGCTGATTACTACACTAAAATCAGAGAGAGTGTCGACAGCACCGCTAAAATCAGACACGATATAAATAACATTATTAATGTTATCCAAATCCTACTCAAAACCAAAGACGGAGATGATTTGCAAAAAGCATCCGAGCTTCTCAACGATTTAAAACAGACTGCCGAAGCTTCTGTGATACCTTCCGTGTGTAACAACAGGCTGGTCAATCTGATATTATACGATAAACTCAGGACAGCAAATGCTCTCGGCATACGGATCATGGACAACATTATTCTCGGCGATGACTGCGGGATTGATGATTTCGATATTTGCCGTATCTTTGTTAACCTTATAGACAACGGTATAAACGCGCTTAGTAAATGTCAGTCGGATGACACAGAGCTGTATATATCATGTCGCGAGAGCGACGGCGTGCTTTATATCAAGACTGTTAACGCGTATAACTCCGCGGTAAAAAAAGAAAGCCGCAGGGGACACGGCTACGGGCTGAAGATTATCAGCGACATATGCGAAAAATATGAGGGCAGTATTACAACTGAGAATAACGGAAACAAGTTTACGGTTCTTATTGTCTTGAAAACCATAACTGAATAAACACGTGATTAAAAGCGTCGTCACTCGGTATTTTCGAAAGTGACGGCGTTTTTTATGTTATTTTTTACATTTAGAAGTTAATTATTACATTTATACTGAAATCTTAGGATATATAATTATAATTATTTTTTGAAGCAAAAGCATTTTTTAAACTCAATATTTCACTGTAAAGCCCTTGCCTTATGGAAGGGGCTGCTTTTTTTATCCAAAGGAGAATAATTATGATTATTATAAGGAAAAACGTCAAATGTATTTCAATTATGTTATCTTTATTTCTTTTGCTTAATGGACTGTGGTGTTATGCTTTGCAAGATTCTGCGGAAACAAACTCAAAGAAGGATTTGGAGCCTTTGATACTTGCAATCGGACAATCCAAAAAAATACGGATTGACAGTATTTCAAAAAAAGCAAAATGGTCTTCCTTGAATACCAACATAGCTTCCGTAACTAAAAAAGGTGTTGTTAAAGCTAAAGGTCTCGGTAATACTACGGTAACGGTACAGGACGGCACAAAAGAATACGAATGTAGGGTTTCGGTAAAGACTATGCTTATAGGTCACAGGGGCTTTTCTTCCGAATACCCCGAAAACACTAAAGAATCGGTAGAGGGAGCATTCGATAATGGTTTTGACGGCGTTGAAGTAGATGTTTGGGAATCGGAGAACGGAGAGCTGATGGTGCATCATGATCCTACTCTGAAACGAACGACAGGAAAGAAGGGTTATATATGGGATGTTGATAATAATAATCGTTCTCAATTTCCGATAATTAATGCTAACGGTATCGAAAAATATGATTATACAATCCTTATCCCAACCCTTCAGGAAATCGCAAAAATAGTAAAAGAAAGAAACGGATACTTGTTTTTGCATCTTAAAATGAAAATAGACGCGGGATATAAATTAAGTGAAAAAGGTGCAAGAAAGATAGCGGCTATAATAAAAAAGTATGATCTCAAAACTCGCACTGTTTTAGTCTCGGGAAAAGATACCTTGAGCCTTTTTGACGATCAGGGTTTGCAACGGTGTTATTTCAGAAATCCGCAGGATAAGGAAAGCTTTCTGAGAGTTTTCAAATGGTGTAAAGAAAATAAAATAAACCGCCAGGTATTCACTACCTTTGAAAATATTAACATCTATGGAAATGTAAAGTCTCTATCGAGAACAGCAAGAAGCTACGGAATCAGCTTTGGATTATATACAACAATTGAAAGAACAGAGTATAAGATACTCACAAATGTCGGAGCAGGCTTTTCTATGTCTGATTATAATCTGAATTCGCCCGATTTGCTTTCCGAAGCTTCCGAAAGTGCTGTTGCAAATATTCCAAAGTATAAAAAGAACGGAAAACTATGTTTAAGCTCGGATAATAAGGTTGACGGCTTTTGTTATTGTGTTACAGATCTCGACGGAAATATTATAGTGAAAACAAAAACAGAGGCAAAATCAAACAGAGCAGCT
>JAHLBL010000199.1 GCA_020625635.1 bacterium | reverse complement strand
AGGAGAACTACATGGAGTTCATAACCCTCAGAACCGAGCAGATCGAGAAAAAGAAATAATGCTCATTTGCTGAGCGGGCGGGTTTCTGTCCGCTCAGCTTTGAATTAAGGCGAGCCGCGCAATCAGGCACGCGGACTGCCTTTAGTAAGGAAGTCTGATATATGAAGAAATTTACATCCATTATTCTGGCAATACTCCTGCTGACGACGATTTCAGCCGCTCTCAGCGTGGAGTCAGGCGCTGTCACCTATGTTTCCGACGGCGTATTCGACTACGCTGTCGAGTCCGAAGATACCTATATGCTGTACAGATACCACGGAAGCGACGACGAGGTCGTTCTTCCCGAGTACTACAACGGCAAGAGGATAGTCGGAATCAGGGGTTACTGCTTTAAGGACAGCACGATCACCTCTGTGACGATCCCCGACAGCTACACCACGATCGGCGAGCTGGCGTTCAACGGCTGTCGGAATATCTCCGAAATCGTTGTGCCCTCCGGCATTGAGTCGATCGGCAATATGGCGTTTGCAAACTGTGAATCACTCGAGACGATCGATTTCAGCAGTGCGGAAAACCTTACCTCGCTGCCGTACGCGCTGTGCCTGAACGACGCCTCTCTCAATCATATCATCCTGCCCGAAAGCGTTTCCGCTATCGGCGAGAGCGCCTTTGAGGGCTGCGGCTTTACTTCGCTTGCCGTCGGCGGCAGCGTAAAGACCGTGGGGGAGAGAGCGTTCGCGAACTGCGCGGATCTCTCCGACCTCAAGCTGACTCAGGGGCTGGAAACTATCGGAGCGGAGGCTTTTTACGGAGACAGCTCCGTTGACGGTGTTCTGATCCCGTCCTCGGTCACAAGCATAGGCGATGACGCGTTCGCTCCCATGGCGGGCGGAAGCGGCTTTGAGCTCGATTACTACACGGGCTCCTACGCACAGACCTACTGCGAGGAAAACGGAATTGAAAACGCCGTCGGTCATATGCTCGGCGACGTCGACGGCAACGAGAGCGTCGACATCAACGATGTGACTTACCTCCAGATCGGTCTTGTCGGACGGATAACCCTGACGCCGGACGAAAAAATCAAGGCGGACGTGAACTTCGATGATAATACCACCATCCGCGACGCGACTCTTATTCAGATGTTCATCGCGAGGATAATTACAGAATTTTAAGCAGAAAAAATGCCCGGGGCAAACGCCTTGGGCATTTTTGATGAGTGAAAAGCAAAAATAAATGTGAAAATTATGCACAAATTGCGTATTATTACGCAATTTTTTCTGTTTTTTCGGGGTATATGAGTAGGGTGTTTTTTGAAAGGAGAAGAAATGAATTCATTAACAAATAACATAGCGCAGGCTATAGCCGATTTCAGGTCGATAAAGGCGGCGATCGAGGATCAGGGCGTGGAAGTTCCCGCCGGTACTATGACAAGGGAATACCCCGAGCTGATCGCTATGATCGGGAACGTTCATGAGCCGATCTACGGCGTGTCGGGCTTGTATAACTCGACGACAGCTCTTACGCGCACAGACAACGCCATAGGGCTTGACTTTGTGATAAATTCGAGCTCAGGCACGATCGACAGCGATTTTGACAGCGTTTTCCCCTGGAACGAGACCGAAATCGTTCAGGACGCGGCGGGCAAGTTTATAAAATTTCCCGAGATGTACTTTCGTGTCGGAGCAGATTCAAGCCACCGCCTGACGGACATCGCCGTATCAAAATCCCCTTCGGGAGGCGGCGACTGGTACAGGGTGGATCCGTTTATGTACGGGTGCTACGGAGCGAGCATAGAAAACGATGTGACTCTCGCCTCGCGAAGCGGAGTAAGACGCTCGGGCGGCAACAGGAGAGCTAATTATCATAACTACGCCGCAGCTACGGGGGAGGGATATGTGCAGAACAATCTGTACCACCATACCATCGTGCTGTTTTTGTGGCTGATTGAATTTGCCGAAAAAAACGCCTCTACCTTATTCACTAAGGTTGAATCAAACGTGCTGCAGAATCTTTTGACCGGAGTGACGGACAGCTTGCCGACGCCCTCGGGCTTTGATACCGTCAACTTACAGATGAGATACCACTATATCGAGGACTTTGTATGTAATTTCAGAGAGTTCTTTGACGGCTTCTGCGGATCGGCAGCCGGAGTCGGAGACTACGCCATAGCCGATCCCTCACAGTATCCGGGATACGGCACAACAGGTCTGAATCAGCTTGCCTATCCGTCAGCGGGAATCGGATGTATCGCGGCATTAGGCTGGGATGAAAACAACCCCTTCCTCTGTACGCCGTGCGAGGTTGTCAGCAATCAGCAGTTCAACACCTACTTCTGTTCCCAGAATTCAAAGGGAAGCTCCTACGAGACAGTACATTGTGGATTTGGACAGGGCGGAGGTATGATTAATATGTCATACGGTACGACGAATATGAACGGTTCGACGGTAGGTGCTCGACTGATTAAAATTCTGAGAGACTGATAAGGAGGAAAAATGATAGTTCTTGACAAAACAGACAGCGTTATGGAACGCAGAAAACAGCGGTTATGGTTGTCGGGAGATGTGTATATATTCGGCGGACATTTTATAGAATCGCTCGAATCCCACAAACGCCTTGTAGCGGATTCCACCGCGACGACGATCGAGGAAGCCTACGAGGAGCGAGTCGCTTACGAAGAAAAGCTTGCCCGTGAAAGAGCGGAGCGGGCGGCGCTTGAAGCCGAACTCGCGGAAGATATCGCGGAGGAGAGCACGGAAGAAGTTGAAAGTTGATATTATTCTCCTCGCCGAGATCATCACCGCCTGCGGAGTCATCCTCGGAGCGGTTCTGACGATTTATAAGTTCTACGACGGCACCAAGCGCCAAAACGCCGCTCAGAACGAGAAGATCAAGAAGATACAGTCGGAGCAGACGCTCATATGCTTTGCCCTCAGCGCTTGCCTCGACGGATTGGAGCAGCTCGGCGCCAACCATACGGTCCCGAAGGCTCGCGAAAAGCTCGACAAGCATCTCAACAAGGCGGCTCACGATTAAACCGCCCCAACAAACAACAACAGCCCGCTTGACGCGGGCTGTTTTGTATTCGGTTCTTATACGTTGAATCTGAACAGAACAACGTCGCCGTCGTTCATAACGTAGTCCTTGCCCTCGCTGCGGTAGAGACCTTTCTCCTTGGCGGCGGCGATGGAGCCGCACTCCATAAGGTCGTCGAAGGACACGACCTCCGCGCGTATGAAGCCGCGCTCAAAGTCGGTGTGTATCTTGCCCGCTGCCTGCGGAGCCTTGGTGCCTTTCTTGATCGTCCACGCCCTTACCTCGGGCTTGCCCGCGGTGAGGTAGCTTATCAGTCCGAGCAGCGCGTAGCACTCCTTGATGAGACGGTCGAGGCCGCTCTCCTCAAGTCCGAGGTCGGAGAGGAACATTTCCTT
>JAHLBL010000198.1 GCA_020625635.1 bacterium | reverse complement strand
CAGAACAGTCCGCAGTACTGATGTCTCCACGCAACGGGTACTGTGAAGTTCGCGATGAAGTTCATCTGGTTTTTAAGGTCCTGAGGGATGGTGCCGTAGAGCGGCATAACGATACGGCAGTCCTGACCTCTGCGGCACAGAGCGTGGGGGAGTGAGCCCGCTACGTCGGCAAGACCGCCCGAGCCTGCAAAGGGATTCGCCTCAGAAGCACAATAAAGAATTTTCATATTGGTATCCTTTCCATAGATGATTTACTCATCTATATTATATACTTTTTAGTCAATAACCGACTTTTTGGCGATGTGGATGGGATAGGACTCGACGCCCATAAGCTCGATTCCGTCCTTGAACACAACGTCCTTGTCGATGATTACATAACTAAGGTTACAGCCTTTTCCGATTTCGCTGTCCTGCATGATAATGCAGTTGCTTACCTTCGCGCCCTCGGCGATGTGAACGCCCTTGGAGATCACGCAGTTCTCAACCTCGCCCTCGATGAAGCAGCCCGAGGAAACGAGAGAGTTCTTGACGGAGCTTGTGAGACCGTACTTACAGGGAGCGTCGTCGCGCACCTTTGTGAAGATGGGATGGTCGGGATTGAAGAGCTCGCGTCTGAGCGCGCCGTCCATAAGCGACATATTGAAGCGGTAATACTCGTTCATTGAGCTGATAAGAGAAACGCTTCCGGGGATCTCGTACGCGTATACGTCGTACTTGTCGACTGTTTTCTGGATCATTCTGCTGAACGAGAATGCGTTCTCGCTTACAGCCTCGTCAATGAGCTTGAGCAGAAGCTCTTTGCTGAGGATCAGTGAGCCGAGCCAGATGTTCTTCTCGCCCTCAACCTCGTTCTTGATCAGAATCTTTTCGACCTGACCTACGTTATCGTGCTCGATAACGACAGGCATAAACTTGTCGGGAGCTTCCATACGCTTGTAAACGAGGGTGATGTCAGCCTTGTTTACGGAGTGCAGGTAGAACAGCTCGGTGTAGTCGACGTTAAAGATGACGTTGCTCTCGGAAAGGAGAACATAATCCTCGCCCGCGTCCTCGATATATCCGCGCAGACGGTGGAGAGTTTCGATCTTATTCTCAAAGGTCACGCCCGAGTACGGAGGAAGAATCGTAACTCCGCTGTGGTTCTTGGATAAATCCCACGCCGCGCCTGAGCCGATGTGGTCCATAAGGGACATAAAACCGCTCTTGGCGATGATTCCTACGTTGTTTACGTTGGAGTTCGTAAGGTTCGAGAGAACAAAGTCGATCATTCTGTACTTACCGCCGATGGGAACCGAGGCGGTCGTGCGGTGAGCTGTGAGCTCTGTCATAGTAGAGGCGCAGGAGTCGGAGAAAATCAATCCTAAAACTTCATTACTTTTCATTATTTCTCTACCTCCATATCTTTATCTATCATAGCCTTGGGAGGCACAACGACGTTCTCGCCGATCTTAAGGTTGTCGCCGATTACGGTTACGCCCCAGTCGTCGCGGTTTTCAACCTCGCTCGGACTTGCGCCGATTACGGCGTTTTTGCCGATCACGGCGTTCTCGGCTACGATCGCGAAGCTTACCTTCGCGCCTTCCTCGATTACTGCGCCGGGCATAATGATCGAGGAGTTGATCTCGGCGCCCTTGCCGACGGTAACGCCCGCGAAGAGGATCGAGAACTCAAGGTTTCCGCTTACGTTACAGCCGTCGGCGATAAGGGAGTTCTGGATCTTTACTCCGTCCGCGATATAGTGCGGAGGCATCATCGGGTTGCGCGAATATACGCCGTTGAGGTCGAGGCTTACGTTAGGATCGAGCAGATCCATATTGGCTTCCCAGAGACTGTCGATCGTTCCGACGTCCTTCCAGTAGCCGTCAAAGGGATAAGCGAACATTCTCTCGCCCGCGTTGAGCATTGCGGGGAGAACGTTTTTACCGAAGTCGTTTGAGGACTCGGGGTCGTTCGCGTCGTCTGTAAGATACTTTCTCAGCTCTTTCCAGCTGAAGATGTAAATACCCATTGAAGCGTTTGTGCTCTTGGGATGAGCGGGCTTCTCGTCGAACTCATAAATTGAGCCGTCGGGGTTTGTGTTAAGGATACCGAAACGCGAAGCCTCTTCCTTGGGAACGTCGATAGCGGCGATCGTGCACGCTGCCTTGTTCTCCTTGTGGAACTCCAGCATTGCGTTGTAGTCCATCTTGTAGATGTGGTCACCCGAGAGGATGAGCACATAATCGGGGTTATAGCGGTCGATAAAGTTGATGTTCTGGTAAATCGCGTTCGCGGTACCCGAATACCAGTCTGCGCCGCCGATAGCCTCGTAAGGGCTCAGGCAGGTTACGCCCGAGTGCATTCCCGCAAGATCCCACGGCTGACCGTTGCCGATGTACTCGTTGAGTACGAGCGGCTGATACTGTGTGAGAATACCGACAGCCTCAATACCCGAGTTAACGCAGTTTGAGAGCGGGAAGTCGATGATTCGGTACTTGCCGCCGAACGGAACGGCGGGCTTGGCGAGCTTCTTGGTAAGAACGCCGAGTCGGGAGCCCTGACCGCCCGCGAGCACCATAGCTACTACCTTTTGTTTAGGTATCATATTCATTACCTCACTTTATTTTTTGATATTGTTTATTTATTCATTCTCCGTTTTCCGTACAAAGGGCTTGAAGCCGACTTTCTTCGGAACTTTTTTCGGAGTTTTCTTTTCTGTTTTTTCTTTCTTAGGCTTCTCCGTCTTTTCGCGAAGCTTTATAAAGCTTACGGAGAGCGGAGGTATTATGATTTTTAAAGCCTGTTCGCAGCCGTGGATAGCTACATCTACTGTTTCCATTCCCTTGCCGTTGCTCACTCCGCTGCCGCCGTAGCGCGGGTCGTCGGTGTTGAACACTTCATCGTAAACGCCCCACTCGGGAACACCGATATAGTAGTCCTCGTGAGTCATCGGCTGGAAATTGCATAGTATGATAAGCTCATCGCCGTTCTTCGCGACACGCCTGAAGGCGATTATGCTCTTGGTGTAGTCGTCGTGGTGGATCCAGTTGAAGCCGTCCCAGCTGAAGTCGATCTCGTAAAGCGGCGGGCTGCTGACATATAGGTTGTTTATGTCGTGGTAGAACTCGTGCAGCATCTTGCGGTTCTGGTCGTCAAGTCCCTGCCAATCGAGCTCCTCGCGGAAGTTCCACTCGCTCTCCTGTCCGATTTCGCTGCCCATAAAGAGAAGCTTCTTTCCCGGGTGAGCTATCATATACGCGATGAACACTCTTACGGAAGCGTACTTCTGGGCGGGGTCTCCGGGCATTTTATCGATAAGAGAATGCTTGCCGTAGACAACCTCGTCGTGAGAGACAGGGAGAATGAAGTTCTCCGAGAACGCGTAGAAAAAGCTGAACGTAAGGCTGTCGTGGTTGAACGGTCTCCACAGCGGGTCGAGCGACATATAGTGGAGCATATCGTTCATCCA
>JAHLBL010000197.1 GCA_020625635.1 bacterium | reverse complement strand
GCCGAGTTCGTGCGTGAGCTCGACGGTGTAAAGTACTACAACGACTCCATCGCCTCGAGCCCCACTCGTACAGCTATGGGCACGCTCTCGCTGTATGAGGACAAGATCATCATTATCGCGGGCGGATACGATAAGCACATCCCGTATGAGCCGCTCGGTCCCGTTATCTGCGACAAGGTCAAGGTGCTGATCCTGATGGGCGATACCGCTCCTAAAATCGAGGAGGCTGTCAGAAACTCCGAGAACTATTCCGAGGGCAACCCCATTATTATCAACGTAAAGAATATGGAGGAGGCGGTAGCCGCCGCCAGAAGAAACGCCGTAAAGGGCGATATCGTGTCGCTGTCTCCCGCGAGCGCGAGCTTCGGGCTCTACAAGAACTTCGCTCAGAGAGGCAACCACTTTAAGGATATTGTAAACAGTCTGGAATAAGAATATGAAGAATTTACTATTTGACTTATGTAAATTATCGGGAGTATCGGGCGATGAGGGTGAAGTCGCCCGATACTGCGCTGATTATATAAAAAAATACACGGACAACGTCTATGTGGATTTTAACAACAACCTCACTGCCGTTGTCGGCAACCTCTCAGCCGAGAAAACCGTTATGCTGGACGCTCACCTCGACAGGATCGGCTTCATAGTTACCGAGGTCGATGAAAGGGGTTTTCTGCGCGTCGACAAGGTAGGAGGCGTTGATTTACGCACGGTGCTCGACGCTCCCGTCGTTATTTACGGTAAGCGGACGCTCTTCGGAACGGTCTGCTGTATGCCGCCCCACCTTTCCGACGGTAACGAGGACAAGGCTGTGACTATTGACAGGGTCATCATCCAGCCCGAGGAGATCACCGACGAAAACGGGAAGAGCATAATCCCGGAAATCGTTTCCGCGGGCGATTATGTCACATTTTATTCAGAGCCCGTTGTGCTGCTCGGCGACCGCGTGTCATGCGCCGCTCTCGATAACCGCGCCGGCGTAGCCGCTGTTCTTCGGGCAGTTGATTATATTTCGAATATAGAAATAAACGCGAGAGTTATCGTCTCGCTTACATCTCAGGAGGAGACCTACGCCGCGGGAGCAAAGACCGCAGCGTTCCTGTATGAGCCTGACGAGTGTATCTGCGTTGACGTCAGCTTTGCCGCTCAGCCCGGTATAAGCGATCAATACGCTTCTGTTAAGCTCGGTGAGGGCGCTATGCTCTGTATTTCTCCTAATCTTAACAGGGAGATGTTCAACGCGCTCAGAGGCGTTTGCGAGGAAAACAACATTAAGTATCAGCTCGAGGTCTGCAACGGCAGGACAGGCACAAACGCCGACCATATTGCGGTATCGCGCTCAGGCGTCAAAACCGCTGTCGTTTCCTTCCCCGAGAAGAATATGCACACACAGGCGGAAATAGTCAGTCTCGCCGATATCGAGAGCACTGCCGCGCTTATCCGCGAGTATCTGAGGAGGCGCTGAGATGGTATTACTGAAAAAGCTGTGCGCCGCCGACGGAATATCGGGCGACGAAAAGGATATAAGGGATATTATTCTCTCCGAGATCGACGGATACGCCGACGTTAAAACCGACAATCTCGGCAATATAATCGCGTTTAAAAAGGGTAGGAGAAGAGCCGTCGGAAAGCTGATGATCTCCGCTCATATGGACGAGGTCGGCTTTATTGTCACCGATATAACGGACGACGGACTTATAAAGTTCGACGAGGTAGGCGGCATTGACAGGCGCGTTCTGCCGGGCAGAAACGTGGTGATCAACAGGAAGGTCAACGGCGTTATCGGCGTAAAGCCCGTCCATCTCTGCGATAAGGATGAGCAGACCAGGATCCCGTCCTACTCCGATATGTACATCGACATCGGCGCCGAGAGCAGGGAAGAGGCTGAAAAGTACGTGTCGGTCGGCGACAGCGTCGCGTTTAAGTCTGTGTACAGAGAAAACGATGACGGCATCTTCTCTAAGGCGCTTGATGACCGCGTCGGCTGTCGGATTATGATTGATATGATCAAATCAGAGCTTGAGTATGACACCTTCTTCGCCTTTGTAGTTCAGGAGGAAGTCGGGTTGCACGGCGCAAAGGCTGCGGCTTTTACTGTCGCGCCCGATTACTCAATAGTTCTCGAATCCACCACCGCCGCCGATGTTCCCGACGTTGCAAGGACAAAGCAGGTCTGTAACGTGGGCGAAGGAGCCGTAATAGGCTATATGGACAGAAGGACGATCTATGACAGAGGTCTGATTGAAAAGTGCCGCGAGCTCAGCGAGAAGCACGGTATACCGATGCAGTTCAAGCGCGCTGTCGCGGGCGGAAACGACGCGGGAGCTATCCACGATTCCCGAAGCGGAGTGAGGACGATTGCCGTTTCACTTCCGTGCAGATACCTCCACGCTCAGCTCTCGTATATCTCAAAGAAGGATTATAACTCGGTGTCAAGGCTCGCCATTGAGCTCGCGCGTGAGATTGCGGGCGGTAACGTATGATATTGATTGCCGACAGTGACAGAAACTTACGTGATGAAATAAATTTACTCTCACGCGATAACCCGTTCGGGTGCAGGATAACCGCGCTGTACTGCACATATGATTACTCGCTTCCGTTCGTGGATTTCTGGGTGCAGTTTATCGGCGGAGAGCCCGTCTCTCTCGTTTCAAGACTTGAAACGGTATTCATTCTGAGATTGACCGAAAAGTCCGATATGGACGAAATCTCGGCATTTATGAGGGTGTCGGGAGAGGACTCGGTAATCTGTGACGGCGCTTATGTCCTCGACTGCGGAATGAAGGCGGAGACAGGCCCGATTCTCGTGTGCTCCTCACATCAGAGCATGGACGGCGATTATAAAACCATCGTGCCGACGGCTAAGCAGGTGTATTCGATCATCTCACAATGTCAGTCGGAGCACTTCTCCGTACCCCCGTACGAGAGCTTTATGCTCGATGTGAACCACAAGCTGCTGAAGAAAACCGTCCGTACCTACGCGGTAGACGCTGACGGTCCTGCGGCGTGTATTATGACGCTCGCCGAAAGCGCTGACTGCGCCGTGCTCGGCGCGCTTGCGACAGTTCCCGAACACCGCCGCGAGGGTTACGGAAGCTATCTCATAAAGTATATAAACAACATTCTCGTCGATGAGGGGAAAAGGGTATTTCTCCATCGCGCTCCCGATTCAAACATAGAGTTTTATAATCAGCTCGGCTTTGAGCTGTACGGGATCTGGAGCGAATACCGTTAGCGAAAGGTAAAACTATGATAAAAAATATATTCGATATTTCCGAGGAAATATATTCCGCGTCCGAAAAGGCAATGGAGCTCTGCGCCGACAGGCTCAGGGAAATTGACGAAATCCAGGAATACAACCAGCAGAAGATGATAAAAGCCTTCCAGAAGGCGAAGGTAAGCGAAAGTCACTTTGTCGGTACTACGGGCTACGGCTACGGCGACAGAGGTAGAGACGCTCTCGACGAGGTTTACGCCTG
>JAHLBL010000196.1 GCA_020625635.1 bacterium | reverse complement strand
CCGTCGCGGAGCTTTACGACAGGCTCGAGGAACAGGGGCTGATAGCTGAGGCTGACGAGGAGGTACGCGTCTACAATCTCACGATCGACGCGCTCGACAGGATCGTTGCCGCGGCAGGGGAGGACAGGCTCACTCTGAAGCGCTTCCGCGAGTATCTCGACTATATGTTTATGAGCCTTAAATTCAGCGATATTCCGCGCTATCAGGATCAGGTCGCGGTCGGTATAGCGGACCGTGTCCGCCTCAGCAGCGCGGGCGTTGTGTTCGTGATCGGCGCGGTCGACGGCGTGTTCCCGTCGATACCTCAGACGGCAGGAGCTTTCTCCGAGGTCGAGCGCAGGATCCTTATTGAGAACGATATCCCGCTGTCCGACAGCCTCGAGGAGCTCTCCTGCCACGAAAAATATATTGCCTACTGCGCCCTTACCTCAGCGTCGGATAAGCTTTTTGTCACCACCTATTCGGGCGACCTTTCGGGAGAGAAACGAGAGCCCTCGGTAATTTTGACCGAGATCGACAGGCTGTTTCCGAACCGTGTACATAACTTTCAGTCCGCTTGCGACGAGGAGCTTTTTACTCGCTTGCAGGCGTTTGAATACCTTTCGCGCAGATACGGTGACAACACTCCGAAGGTCGCCGCGCTTAGAAAGTTCTTTTACTCCGATAACGATTTCCGTCCGCTTATGGAAAAAATCGACGGGCTTATAAAAAACGAGCCGCGCAGAATAAAAAATCCGCAGACGGCTGAAAAGCTGTTCGGCAGGAACATAAATGTCTCCGCGTCTCAGATAGAGAAGTACAACGAGTGCGCGTTTAAGTATTTCTGCAACTACGGTCTGCGCGCCAGGGAGCTGCGCACAGCCTCTCTCGATCAGCTCCAGTTCGGAAATGTCGTTCATTACGCGCTCGAAAGATTCCTCACGATGTATGAAAAATCCGTCCTGAACAGTCTTACTCAGGATGAGATCCGCGACGCCGTAAACTCGATTATGGACGATTACGCGCGCGAGACCTTCGGCGGAACGGAGAATAAATCCGCCGCGTTCCCTCACCTTGTGGAGCGGCTGAAAATCAATATCATAGCGCTTATAAATCAGCTTATACGCCAGCTGTCCTACAGCGATTTTGTGCCGACGGATTACGAGCTGAAAATCGGAAGGGACGGCGCTGTTCCGTCCTATACGCTCGCGCTCGGCGATGACCGTTCCGTCTCCGTGAACGGCTTTATCGACAGGGTTGATTTATACAAGGACGAAAAAGATAAGACCTACGTGCGTATCGTAGACTATAAAACAGGCAACAAGACCTTTGCGCTCTCCGAGATCCTCTACGGAATAAATATGCAGATGCTGATTTATCTGCGCGCTGTCTGTGAGAACGGCGGAGATTATTACGGCGACAGCCTCGCTCCTGCGGGCGTGCTGTATATGCCCGCCTCCGCTCCCGTTATTGACGGCGATAAAACCAAAACCGCGGAGGAGATCACGAAGTTTGTCGACGGCAAGATGTCTATGAACGGCTTCGTCCTCAATGACGCGGATTTGCTCAATCATATGGACAGGAGCGGAAGCTTTATCAAAAAGGGCTCAAAGCCTGTTGACGGAAAGTATTCCGACACCTATGCCGACGATGAACAGATGCAGCTCGTGTTCCGCCATATCGACGCCACCATCAGGAAGATGGGCGCTGAGCTTCTCGGCGGAAATGTCGGGATAAAGCCCTTAAAGGGAATAAAGGACGGCTGCGAATACTGCCCGTTCGACAGCGTTTGCCTCAGAACCGCCGACGGCGCTTACCGCTACGGCAGCAAGGTTAACGCCAAGACCATTTATGAAAAACTCTCGGAGGAAGGAGCTGAAAGCGATGAGTAGTGTAAACTGGACGCCTGCCCAGCTTGACGCGATAAACGCAAGAGACGGCTCGGTGCTAGTTTCTGCCGCCGCGGGCTCGGGCAAGACGGCGGTGCTTGTGCGCCGTATAATCGAGTCGGTCACCGACAGCGAAAACCCCGTTTCTCTTGACCGTATGCTGATAGTCACCTTTACGCGTCTCGCCAGCTCCGAGATGCGCTCGCGAATAGAAAAGGCTCTTAACGAGCTTCTGCGCGACGATCCGTACAACAAGTATCTGCTTAATCAGCGTCGGCTGCTTTACTCCGCGCGAATCAGC
This sequence comes from bacterium, assembly GCA_020625635.1. Classification (GTDB taxonomy): domain Bacteria; phylum Bacillota; class Clostridia; order Oscillospirales; family Acutalibacteraceae; genus Ruminococcoides. The sequence goes on along the minus strand of JAHLBL010000196.1, from coordinate 1,352 downwards.
ACGATCGACAGCTTCTGTATAGATTTTGTGCGTCAGTATTTCTACGAGCTCGGTATCCGCAGCGACTTCCGGATCGCCGATAACGCGGAGGTTGAGATCCTCAAGCGAAAGGCGATCGACTCCGCTATGGAGTTTTTCTATAAGCAGAGCGACAAGGCTTTTCTGAGGCTCGTCGACTGCCTGTGTACCTATCGCGATGATAAAAATCTCAGGGAGCATATCGACACTACGTATAAGTTCCTCACTTCTCTGCCGTTCGCGGAGCAGTGGCTTGACGATATGCTCGCGCTTTACGATACGTCTGAAACCGCGTTCGCGGACAGTCCCTACTGCGCTTACATAGTCAATTACGCCCGCGAGTGCGTCGCCTACTGCTCTGATCTGGTTGAGCTGTGCTATCGTTATCTCGACGATGACAGTTTTCTCAGTGAAACCAACCTCGATAAGATCCGCACTATGCTTGACGGCGATAAACTGCTTGTGGATGATCTTCTCGACACCGTTCGGCGCGGAAACTGGGATGAAATCATTTCCGCGCTTAATAAACTCAGCTACGGCAGATTCCCGACGATAAAGGGCTCCAACGACGATATAAACAAGGTTCTGGTTCAGAACACACGAAAAATATACAGAGCCGAGCTCGATGAGCTTTTGAAGCTTTTCTTTACCGACGAAGCGTCCGCTACCGCCCAGACCGACAGCCTCTATGCCGTGATGAAGGCGTTTGTCGCGCTGATGAAAAAGTTTCTGGAGGATTACTCCGCGCTGAAGGCGGAGAAGAACATCCTCGAATTCTCCGACGTAGAGCACCTTATGATAAAGCTGCTCTGCACCAATGTCAACGGCAGGATCGAATTTACCGACTACGCGCGTGACATCAGCAAAATGTTCGACTGCGTTATGGTAGACGAGTTCCAGGATATCAACGAAACTCAGGATTTGCTGTTCAGGGCGATCTGTCTCGACAGGAACAACCTCTTTGTTGTAGGCGACGTAAAGCAGAGCATCTACGGATTCCGACAGGCTAAGCCCGAGATTTTTGTGGGCTATAAGGATAAGTACCCTCAGTATAGAGCCGACAGCCCCGACTATCCCGCGAAGATTATTCTCGACCGCAACTTTCGAAGCCGAAAGGGGATAACGGAGGCGTGCAACTTTGTGTTCAGAATGCTTATGTCCTCTGACGTAGGCGGACTTGAGTACAGCGACGAGGAGAAGCTTGTGTGCGGCGCGTCCTATCCAGAGAGCGACGCTCCGAATATGGAGCTAATGATGGTGGACGTTTCCGAGCTCGACGACTCGCTGAACGAAACTCCGCTTCAGATCGAAGCCGAAAAGGTCGCCGAAAAAAT
>JAHLBL010000195.1 GCA_020625635.1 bacterium | reverse complement strand
GGCTTGCGTGAAGTATAGGCAATCGCCGTGGTGATGTAATAGGGTTTTCCCTTGCAATTCTTACACATAGTCTCCTCCATTGTATTACAATACTATTTGAATATTTTATCACAGCCGCATAAAAAGGTCAATAGCGATTAGGGGGAGAGAGGAAAGTTGAAAGTGGAGAGTTGGAAAGTGAAAAGTGGAAAGTGAAAAGTGGAAAGTGAAGGTCGGGCAGACAGGTTGCGCTTTTGGCAACCTTATCTGTCCGACCTTAATTATCAATTATCAATTAGCAATTACTTTAGAATCCTCCGCCGCCGTGGCTTGAGCCTGAGGACGAGGTGTGAGTTGAGCTGCCCGAGTCGCTGTCCTTGCTTCTCCGTGTTCTCGAGACGTGAGAGTAGATGAAGCGGTCGTAGCTGCCGCTGAGATTGAAGCTTCCCGAAACGAGATAGTCGTTGGCTTCAGCCTTCATTCTGACGGGCTTGTACTTGGACTTCACCGACATTGCGACGATTCCCGCGATGACGATTCCGATAACGAGGCATACGAGAATACCGATGATGAGCTTTATGGTCTTTGACCTTGCGTAATCGTTGTACTCGTCCTCGACCATATCGGCGAACTTGTCGAACGCATCGTAGAACCTGCCCTCCTTCATCATGGGCTTGATCTTTTTGCCGATTTTCTGGATGTCCTCGTCCTCGAGCGCATCGATGGCGCTGCCCTTGGTGGATATCCAGGTGTTCTTCTCGTTGACGTCGATAGCGCTGTTGTAGAGCAGCAGCAGACCGTCGTCGGAATAACCGCTGTAGTCGTAGTAATCGTCGGCTGCCGCGGTCATCTGTGAGTAGTAAAGATCTTCGTCATAAACCGTGACGACGACTACGTCGATGTTGTTGTCGCGGCTTACCTGCTCGAGCTTGGAGGTCAGAGCAGCCTGCTCGGAGGAGCTGAGAAGCTGAGCGCTGTCGACAAGCCTCGGCTTATCTGTGGTTGACGCGAAGGCGGGAGCGCAGAGCGCCGCGAATATAATCAGTACGAAGAGAAGTGAAACAACTCTCCTGAATGATGTAACTTTTTTCATAACGGCACCCCCTTATATCAGCCCGAACAGTTTTCCGACGGCGAAGACAACGGAGCCAACGCCAACGGCGACTGCCGATGCTACGGCAAAGAGCTTCTTGCCGTCGATCGGGAGGTTACCTACGAACTTGCCGCTCTGACCGTTCATCGCGAAGGTGAAGGTCTGTCCTTTGTAGAGCGTGTTCAGGATCCAGACGGGGTAGAGGGCGTACTTAGCCTTACCGTTGTGCACCCGAACGGAGCTGTTGCGGGTAGTTACCGAGGTGTACGGATAGTCGATGGTTGAGCGGAGCACCTGCTCGGAGCTGACCTTTACGCGGTTGTTGGCGCGGTCAATGCTGTTCTCCATCGTGACGTCGTATTTGTCGGCGAGGTAGCCCGCGAGATATGCGGTTCCGAAATCAACGGCTTCGCGGAAATCGAACGGCTCGATCGATTCCATAAGGTCGTCGGGCATTTTTGTGGAGCCGTCGACAGGGATGTTCTCGAAGCGCATAGAGCCCGAGCGGAATACGTCGAAGTAGCTCGTCTCGGTGTAGTTGTAGTCGGAGTCCGACCACGTCCTTACCGTTGTGGCGTCAAAGTAAACGTCGGCGTCGGTGTCGGAATCGAACAGCCAGAAGGGCACGTACAGACCTTTTATTTCCTCGAGCTTGTTCTCGCTCTTGAAGTCCTTTGGAGCGAAGAAGCGCTTGCTTACGTAGTCCTTCAGAGTCTTTTTAGCGTCGTCCTTTGTGTGCTTGAAGGGGATGACGAAGTCGGGCTTCAGCACGCCCGAGAGCCTGCCCGTGAGTACTACGGGGTTGCCGCAGTACGGACAGCTTGTGGCGGCGGTGTTGGCGTCGCCGATGATCTCGCCCGCGCAGGACTTACAGACGAATACGGACATATTCTCCTCTTCGCCTTTTTCCCACTCCTGTCCCGCGTTCTCGTCCCATTTGAACTCGTCGGGAGCCTGATTGTTCAGGTTCTGGTCCTTGTTCATAAACGCGTGGGGGTCAAACTCGGTGTCGCAGTAAGGGCATTTCATTTTCTGTACGGTCGCGTCGAAGCTCACCGCTCCGCCGCAGCACGGACATTTATATTCAAAAATATCAGCCATTGTAAACCTCTGTAATTACTTTACGATATCGTTGTCGTCAAAGGGGTCTCCGCATTCCTGACAGAACTTCGGGGGATGGTGCGGATCCTCGGGTTCCCAGCCGCACTTGTCGCATCTGTAAACGGGAGCGCCCTCGGGTTTCTTTTCTCCGCATTCCTGACAGAATTTTCCGAGGTTCACGGCGCCGCATTTTGTGCAGGTCCAGCCCTTCTGTTCCTCGGGCTTTTTCTCGCCGCACTCGGGACAGAACTTGCCCTGAGCGTCGCTGCCGCACTTGGGACATTTCCAGCCGCCTGCCTTGGGAACCGCGGGCTGCTGAGCCGCCTGCTGAGCCTGCTGCTGCGCAGCCTGCTGATTAAGCTGATCCTGCATATTGAAGAAGCCCTGAGCGTTCATACCGCCTGCGGCGTTCATAGCCATACCCATACCTACGAAGCCGTTCATAGCTCCTCCTTCGTTCTTGGCTGCGTTTCTCATAGCCTCTGCCTGAGCTCCGACAAGCTCCGCGCCTGCCATACCGGGATTGCGAAGCATACCCGTGCGCTGAGCCTGCTTGAGCATTTCCGAATCCTCCTCGGTGAGGACGATGGGGTTGAGCGCGATAGATACTATGCTGATACCGCGCAGCTCGCTCCATTTTGCGGTGAGAGCGCCGTTCATAGCGTCGGTGAGCTCGTCAACGTGAGCGCTGATCTGGTTGGGGCGCAGCTCGAGGTCGCTCATCTTCGCAAAGCCGGGGGCGAGGGCGTGGATGAACTCCGTCTTGAGCTGAGTGTCGATCTCCGAGCGCTTGTAGGGCTCGCCTACGTTTCCGCATACATTTGTATAGAAAAGAAGCGGGTTGGTGATTTTGTAGGAATAAACACCGCTGCAGCGGATGTCAAGGTCGATGTCGAAGCCGATTTTGCTGTCAACGACTCTGAACGGAACGGGGTTCGGGGTTCCGAACTTGTTCTCGACGATTTCCTTTGTGTTGAAGTAGTAGACGCGCTGATCCTTGCCCGTGTCTCCGCCGAAGGTGAAACGCTTGCCGATCTGCTTGAAGGTGTCGAGAATCGCTCTGCCGAGCTTGCCCGTGAAGAGACTGGGCTCGGTGGAGGTATCGTATGTGAACTCGCCCGGCTCGGCACAGAACTCAACGACCTTGCCCTGCTCGACGATTATCATACACTGACCGTCGTTTACGGCGATCTTCGAGCCGTTGGAGATGATGTTGTCCTCTCCCTTTGTATTTGATGAGCGTGATGACGTTCTCTTCTGTCCCTTTACAACGAGGGTGTTCTTGTCGAGACTGTCGCAGTAGAAGAATTCCTTCCACTGATCAGCCATTACGCCGCCCGCAGCGCCTAAGGCTGCTTTGATTAAACCCATAATAAAAA
>JAHLBL010000194.1 GCA_020625635.1 bacterium | reverse complement strand
TACTGACGTATGGGGGCTGATTTTTGGACAAACTGACGGAATAATATTCAAGTAAGGCGTACGCCGTGAATTGTGCGGTGTTGCCTTAATTGCGGCTCACGCCGCGAAGGGAGGATAAATGACCTACGATTCACAGCTATTTAAACTTATAAAAAACGAGCAGATTGCAGACGGCATTTTCGATTGGACAGTTGAAAATGATACAATCCCTCCGCTTGCGAAATGCGGTCAGTTCGCCAATATAAAGGTTCCCGGCAGAACGCTCCGACGTCCCATTTCTATCTGTGACGCGACGGAGAATACTCTGCGCTTTGTCTTTCAGGTCAAGGGCGAGGGCACGAGAGTTATGTCTGAGATGAAGACAGGCGATGAGGTTGAGATTCTCGCTCCGCTCGGCAACGGCTTCAAGCTCGAGGAAAATAAGCGTTACTGCTTTGTCGGCGGCGGTATCGGTGTCCCTCCACTGCTCTACTCTGCAAAAAACACCGAAAACCCTATGGTTATCACGGGTTTCAGAAATAAAGATTTAGTAATTCTCCAGGATGATTTTAAATCCATCGGCGCGGAGCTTTATCTCGCGACCGACGACGGTTCCGCGGGTATACACGGTTTTGTAACCGACGTTCTCAGTGAGCACCTCGACGAGATCGATGAAGTCTGCGCGTGCGGTCCGATCCCCATGCTGAAAGTGGTCGCGGCTGTTTGCCGAGGAAAGGTAAAGTGTCAGGTTTCGCTCGAGGAGAGAATGGGCTGCGGTATCGGCGCGTGCCTTGTATGCGCGTGCAAAACAAAGACGGAAAACGGCGAGGCGATGACTCAGGTTTGCCGCCGAGGTCCCGTCTATGACTCCGAGGAGGTGTTCTATGATGCCTGATTTAAGTGTAAATATCTGCGGAGTTAACTTTTCAAACCCGCTGATTGCCGCGTCGGGTACATTCGGCTTCGGCAGGGAATTTGCCGAGCTTTATCCTCTCAGCAAACTCGGAGGCGTTTCCTGCAAGGGTATAACCTTAAAGGAGCGTATGGGCAACCTTCCTCCGCGTATCGCGGAAACGGAGGGCGGTATTCTTAACGCGGTCGGCTTGCAGAATCCCGGCGTCGACCATTTTATTGAGTACGATTTACCGTGGCTGAAGGCTCAGAATACTGTTGTAATCGCCAACATCGCGGGAAGTACGGTTGACGACTACTGCGCTATGGCTGAAAAGCTCAGCGAAACAGATGTTGATATGTTCGAGTTGAATATCAGCTGTCCCAACGTGAAGTCGGGCGGAGTTCAGTTCGGAACAAGCTGTCAGTCGGTAGGCGATATAACGGCTCAGGTAAAAAAACACAGCAAAAAGCCTCTTATAGTGAAGCTCAGCCCGAATGTAACAGATATCGCGGAAATCGCAAAGGTGGCTGAGTTTAACGGCGCGGACGCGCTTTCACTGATAAACACGCTCACGGGTATGCGCATAGATATCGAGACAGGTCGTCCGATCATCCGCAACAACACGGGAGGAATGAGCGGTCCCGCTGTTTTCCCTGTAGCGGTAAGAATGGTATGGCAGGTGCGTAATGCCGTAAAGGTTCCCATAATCGGTATGGGCGGTATTTCAAAGTGGCAGGACGCTGTTGAAATGCTGATGGCAGGAGCGGACGCTCTGCAAATCGGTACGGTGCTGTTCAACGATCCTTACGCGCCGATTAAAATAAATAAAGGTCTGAACGAGTATATGGAGCGCAAGGGAATAAGCTCCGTAAGCGAGATCTCAGGCTCAGTTAAACCATGGTAAGCTTCGGGGGAAGAGAGAAATGGTAATTATGTCAGTGGATCTGGGAAGAGCGCGAACAGGACTGGCGATATCCGATATCACCGAGTCGCTTGCGTCGCCGCTGGCTCAGATAAATGAAAAAAATCCCGACGTTCTTCTCGATAAGGTTTCGAACGTAGCTTTAGCCCGTCAGGCTGAGCTGATCGTAGTCGGTCTGCCTAAAAATATGGACGGTACCGAGGGTGAATCAGCCCGTTACGCGCGTGAATTCGCGGGTAAGCTAAAGGAGAAAACGGGGATAATCGTGCGTATGCAGGATGAACGCGGTACTACGATAACCGCTATTAATTATCTCAACGCAACGAATACAAGAGGGAAGAAAAGAAAAAATATTGTTGATTCGGTCGCCGCAACGATAATCTTGCAGAATTATCTTGACAGTCTGAATCATTGATCATGTATCTTTTGAAAGCTTCGCTTTCTGAAAATAGAAGTTTTGAAATGAAAGGATGAATTTTATGAAAAACAAAAGTTGCAGATTGATATCACTGCTGCTGTCTGTCCTCCTTCTGACAGGTATCTTCTTCAGTTATTCAATCTCCACAACAGCGACATCGGACGAGCAGAAGTCCTTGCCCGAGAATGTCGAGAAGGGACTTATCCTGCACTGCTGGTGCTGGAACTTCAACACGATTAAGGATAATATTCCGAAAATCGCCGAAGCAGGCTTCACGGCTGTTCAGACCTCGCCGATCAATGAAGTCGTAAAAGGAGACGACGGCGGTATGGAGCTTTACGGTGACGGCAAATGGTACTATCAGTATCAGCCCACCAACTACACTATCGGCAACTATCAGCTCGGCACCGAGGAAGAGTTCAAGGCTATGTGCGAAACTGCTCATTCCTATGGCGTCAAGGTTATTGTTGACGTTGTGGCAAATCATACCTCCACCGATAAATCCGCCGTTAACTCAGCTCTCAGAAGCATTCAGGGCGGTCTTTATCACAACTATGACGGTTCGGGAGATCCCAATTCCCGCAAAAGTACAACGCAGTGGTACAGCGGACTTCCCGATGTAAATACTCAGAATCCGAATTACCAGAAGCTTATTCTCGAGTATCTTAAAAAGTGTGTGGCTGACGGAGCCGACGGATTCCGTTACGACACAGCCAAGCACATCGAGCTTCCCGACGACGAGGATTCCTTTAAAAGCGATTTCTGGCCTACAGTTCTCGAGAACGGTTCCTCGTTCCAGTACGGCGAGGTTCTTCAGGGTTCCAATTCCGCTCAGGTCGCTTCAGCGCGTATGAGCTCCTACGCTCAGATCATGCACGTAACAGCTTCCTCTTACGGCGGAAAAATCCGTTCGTATCTTAAAGACTTATCTACTGCCGCAACAGGACTTACAAGCTATATGAGCGAGGGCGTTTCCGCGGACAGACTTGTCACATGGGTCGAGTCTCACGATACATACGCCAACGGCGGACCTTCCTTTAACGAGGGAACCTCTTACTGGCTGACGAATGAACAGATAAGACGCGGATGGGCTCTGCTCACAGCGCGCGGAGATACGACGTCTTTGTTCTTCAGCCGTCCCAAGGGCAGCGAGGCTTACACCGAAGAGACACGCAACATTAACCGCAACGGCTCCAAAATCTGGGGAGATAATCAGATAGGTCTCGCGGGTGACGAAAATTACTTCGACTCCGAGGTTGTTGCCGTTAATAAATTCCACAACTTCTTTATTAACGATGAAGCGGGCAAGCTCGTTAACGCGGGTAAAAAGACTGCGCTTATGGTTAGCAGAGGAACAAAGGGCGCTGTTATCATCAACAACGCAGCCGAGGA
>JAHLBL010000193.1 GCA_020625635.1 bacterium | reverse complement strand
CCCGAGGTTCCCGCTGAGCCCGAGGTTCCCGCTGAGCCCGAAGTTGTTGTAGCGCCTGATATCCCCGAGGAGCCTGAGGTTCCCGTAATCCCCGCAGAGCCCGAAGTGCCCGAGGTTCCCGTAATCCCGACAGAGCCCGAGATCCCCGCTGAGCCTGTATTACCCGATGATCAGTATAAGACTATTATGGCGGATGTTCCCGCGTCGGGCGGAAACAATCTGCATGTTTTCTCCGAACCCGAGGACAATAACATATATTCCAGTTCGCAGAGCCATACGGGCGCGCTGAAGCGCTGTCCCGTATGCGGTCACGAGAGTAATGAAGAGGATATTAGATTCTGTGAGGAGTGCGGCGCAAAGCTGGTCGAGGTCGCTCCCGCGCAGGATAAGCCCGCTCAGAGATGCTGCCCTAACTGCGGCGCGGTTCCCGAGGACGATGACGCGTCCTTCTGCATCAAGTGCGGAACAAGACTTAAATAAGCTTATACATAAAACGGGGCTGGCTCAATACAAAAAGAGCAGCCCGTATGTACGAATGTAATTAACCGGTGATAAGGTTTAAGTGAAAAGTGATTATTTACGCTTTTTTATTGATAAAACACATCGTTCCCTATCACTTATAACTTGTCACTTTTAACTATCGGTATAGCGCTTTTAGGGGGAGACTCATTTGTTTTGAGCCTCCCCCTATGTTTTTACTGAGTATTTACTTTTTCAACCTTATATCCCTTGTCCTTCAGGAGCTGTATGATTCCGTAGTCGTTCAGCATATGAGCCGCGCCAACGGCGAGGAACGCGTCGTCACTGCCCTTGAGCAGCTTTTCAGCCTTTTCAGCCATACCGCGGTTTCTGTCTTTGAGGAAGCTCTTGTTGTACTCGTCGACGTATTTCTGTTCTTTTTCGGAGACCTCTTCGGATATTACGAGCTTTTCCAGCGCCTTCTCGTCGCCTCTGAGCCATACGTCATACAATAGTCCGAGCTGAGCGTTGTAAGTGTCCTTGTTCTTGACCGCTTCTTTTAGCTGCAATTCGCAGAGCTCGTCCGAGAAATCAGCCATAATCTTATACTGCTTTTTTGCCGACTCGAGCTCAACTATTTTTGTATCGTTCGCGTGCGCGCGGTTGAGCAGCAGTGTGTCCATAGCGTTGTCGGTCGATAAATCGCTCTGCTGGATCAGCGCCTGTGTAACAAGCTGCGTCCATAAAGCGGGTGTGTAATAATCGTAAAGCGAGTTATATGTCCCCGCGTCCTCGAGGATTTTAACACAATCCTTGTACAGCTTTTCCGGCAGGTGATCCTTCACAGTCGTCCCGTCCAGATACATAAACTGCGCGATATCGTCCGCGGCGCTGAGAGGGTCGCTTTTGACTTTTTCGTTGTATTTTACTACGTCGAATTCAACCGCCATAACGGGGCAATCGTCAAGAATATCGCCGAGCTTTTCAAGTACGGCGCTGCTGCGTTCGTCGCCGCAGTGGATCGTTCCGAAAAGATAAAGCGAGTTTCCGTTCTTTCCTTCCGCCTTCCACAGCAGGGGAGAGACGGCGGAGCTGTCCTGCGCGGATGTGATGTTTTCCTGCTGTCCGCAGCCCGTAAAGAAAAATGTCAGAATGATCGCGAAGCTTAGTAAAGCCGCGACAGATTTTTTTATCATAAAATCATTCCTTTCTTATGGTATTATAACCTATATGACGGCGAATGTCCATAACGGTATTGACAAATTCGGTTTTGGTAATATAATAATAGCAGAAGTTGTCTTCGGGGCGGGGTGAAATTCCCCACCGGCGGTATAGCCCGCGAGCGAGAAATATCTCGCCGAGCCTGTGAGATTCAGGCGCCGACGGTATAGTCCGGATGGTAGAAGATGCAGTTATATAACGCTGTATTAACGCCCCGCGGTTCTGCGGGGTGTTTTTTCGTTGACAACTCCAAATTTTTCAAGGAGGTCATTTTATGACAAAAACTACTGATGGGCGCGTCAAAATGATGTGTTCGCTCGCGATGCTCTGCGCTATCGCGGTCGCCGTTGACTTTTTTGTGAGGCTTTCGGGAATCGGAGGCTTCCTCACCTATGAGCCGAAGGACGTTGTGCTCACCATCGGAGCGTTTATCTACGGTCCGATTGCGGGAATAATTATGTCCGCCGTGGTCTGCTTTATCGAGATGGTGACCGTAAGCAGTACGGGCGTGATAGGTTTCCTTATGAACTTCCTCGCGTCGGGCGTGTTTGTGGGCGTAGCTTCCGTGATCTATAAGCGCGACAAGAGAATGTCCAAGGCGATTATCGGACTTATCGCGGGCTCGCTCTCGATGATAGCTATAATGCTTTTATGGAATTATATAATGACGCCGATTTATATGGGCGTTCCGCGCGAGGCGGTCGTTAAGCTTATGCTTCCGCTCCTGCTCCCGTTCAACGCCATCAAGGCAGGGCTCAATTCCGCGCTGGTGCTGTTCCTGTACAAGGGCGTTGTTACCGCGCTGAGGAAATCAGGTCTTGTGCCCGAGCGCGAGAGCTTAGACGGCAGCAACAAGCGCACTAACACCGTGATCCTCGTGGTTGTATCTGCGCTCTGTGTCGCGACGATGGTGCTCGTGCTGCTCGTGTTCGCGGGTAAGCTGTAATATTGACAAAATTTTATATTGTGCTATAATGGCATTGTTGACAGAGTAGAAGCCTGCGCGTAAAGTGTCCTTTGAACGGGGAGTTGTCAGAGGAACGAAGGTGACGCGCCGCGGTGCGGGCTTCGCATCCCGCTGCAGATTAAAAATATAGCGGGCAGCTCAGGCTGTCCGCTTTTTTGGAGCTATTTATATGAAAATACTGAAAAAATTTCCCGATTCGCTGTTCGAGCTCAAAAGCACCTACACGCTCGCGGCGGTCGGAATGCTGCTGGCTCTCAGGGTGATTGTCGGCTATCTCGCGAACTCAACGCTGCCGATTTTCAACAACACGGTTAAAATCAGCATAAACTTCCTGCCGATCGCGGTCGCGGCGCTGTTGTTCGGACCCGTAAGCGCAGCGCTCGTGGGCGGTCTGGGCGACGTGATCTCGTTCTTCCTGAACCCGACGGGCGGAGCGTATTTCCCCGGCTTTACCCTCAACGGAATACTGACAGGACTGATACTTGGAATATTTCTTTATAAGAATAATTGCAGACCGCTTCCCGTAATAATCTCGTGGACGATAAACGCACTGTTCGTTGAGGTTTTCCTCTCGGGCTACTGGCTGTACTTCATCTACGGAGCGGGGCACAGCGACTCCTTCCTCGCGTTCCTGTGGATAAGAGCCATAAGCGAGGCGATCAAATTCGTCCCAACAGTACTGCTGATTATCGCGGTAGGAAAGGCAGCGGGTAAGATAAAGTTAAGATAATAAGATATGGGCGGTTCAAAATCTGAACCGCCTTTTTTGTATTTTTATAGTAAATCTTTCTCACAAATTGCATAATACAATGCAATTATTCCTGTTTTTGCAGGGTATATGAGGACTTTTACGGATTCGGTGTAGGATGGGTGTAGGATCATTTTTAAACATCTTACACCCGAAAAACCGCATAAACACTGGCTTTTTTACTATATGGTGTAGGATGTAAGACGATTTCACTTAAAACTATTGCAAAGCAA
>JAHLBL010000192.1 GCA_020625635.1 bacterium | reverse complement strand
GTTTGCTCTGTTCACTGCGATTAAAGTATTAATCGCGACGTAAACTCCGCAACAACGTGTTGCTTGTGTTTTACGGTAAAACGTATTAGAATAGATAACAGGGAGGTGTTTATTATGAACACAAAGGATGTTATCTATGAACTCAGGACGAAGAACGGAATGTCTCAGGATGAGCTTGCGGAAAAGGTTTTTGTGACACGTCAGGCAGTATCACGCTGGGAAAACGGAGATACAGTGCCGAATACCGAAACATTAAAGCTGCTCTCACAGCTGTTTAACGTCTCAATAAACACGCTGCTCGGTTCTCCGCGTCAGCTTGTCTGCCAGTGCTGCGGAATGCCGCTCGACGATACAATAATCGGCACGGACAAGGACGGCGCGCTGAACGAGGACTACTGCAAGTGGTGTTACGCCGACGGGCAGTACACCTACAGCGATATGGACGAGCTCATTGACGTGTGTATTCCCCATATGGCGAAACAGGGTTTTTCCGAAGAACAGGCGCGCGCGTTTATGAAGCAGAAACTCCCGCAGCTCGATTACTGGAAACGCTATGAACAGCTTAGCGACAACGGAGAATTCGACGCATTCAAGAAGAAACTGATTGAAGAAATAAACGCTCTGCATATCGAAGGTATGCCGAAGGTCGAGAGGCTGAACGCCCTCGTCGGCAGCTATGTCAATCTCGCCTATTCCCTCCCGAGCGGTATAAGCGCTAAATTCCTCGACGACAACACGACCTACCTCGGCAATCAGCTCGAATCGGAATCCGGCGGAGAACGCTGCTTCGGTGTTCTGGCGAATATGGATTTTATTTTGGTGAGCACATACGAAGCAGAGGGCAAAAATCCCGAGCTCGAACTTTACAAAAAAAGATAAACTGTTTATTCAGATATAAATTGCCGTCGGAGTAAAACCCGACGGTTTTTTTCAGCGGAAATTTCAAAGTAACTATGGCGGAATCGGTTTGATTCTGGTATGATAGAGCAAAGATAAAGAAATAGCTGCTGCGACACGCTTCGTATCATCGGTGTGACGAGGAGATTCTTTACTTTTTCATAACTGTCTGTTACTTTCAGAGTATAAACAGGCGAAAGGACAGATGGAAAATGAAAGCTAAAAGAATATTGTTATCGGGCGTCGGATTGCTTACGGCGTTTGTGCTGTGGACATTTATGATTATAAACGTCGACGCTCAGAATGTAGGACAACAAGGAACAACTGTCGGTTTTGCGACCTTCAACACATGGTTTCATAATGCTTCGGGCGTACATATGTGGCTGTACACAGTAACAGACTGGCTTGGGCTTATTCCGATAGCAGTCTGTATGTGCTTTGGTATTCTCGGAGCGGCTCAGCTTATAAGTCGCAGGAGCTTGTTAAAGGTCGACTGCGATATCATTCTGCTGGGAGTTTATTACCTTTTGGTAATATCAGGGTATCTGATATTTGAAATGATACCAATTAACTACAGACCTATATTGATAGACGGCTTTTTGGAAGCTTCCTACCCGTCCTCAACGACGCTTTTGGTATTGTCAGTAATGCCGACGCTGATTTTACAAATCAGACGCAGATGTCAGAGTAAAGCTGTAAGAATTATCGTGTATGCGTTCGCGGTATCGTTCTCGGCGTTTATGGTAATCGGCAGACTGATTTCGGGCGTTCACTGGGCAATGGATATCATCGGCTCGGTTCTGCTGAGCTTCGGGCTGTTCGAACTTTATCACGCCGCCGTGCTGTTTACGGATAAGAGGAAAGACAATGGAATTCAATGAAAAATTGCAGGAATTAAGAAAGAAAAAGGGACTTACTCAGGAAGAGCTTGCCAAAGAGCTTTTTGTATCAAGAACGGCAATCTCGAAATGGGAGTCGGGACGAGGTTATCCCAATATTGATTCCTTAAAAGAAATATCACGCTTTTTCGGGGTATCAATCGACGAGCTTATCTGTCACGATGAGATTATAACCGCGGCTGAAAATGAAAAGCAGGAGACAATCGGCAGCTATACCGCGCTTATATGCGGCGTGCTCGATTTTCTGAACGTACTGCTTTTATTCATTCCCGTATTCGGGAACGGTGAAAAGGCAACCGCGGTATCTCTGTTCGGTCTGACCGAAACCGCTTTTTGGATCGTAATCGTGTATGCGGCGGTAATAGGATTAACCGTACTGAACGGAATATGCGCGGTTATAATCAGCCGATTGGATAAGCCTGTTATGAATAAATACCTATTGATTCCAGGCGCGGTGTTATCAGTGCTTGCTGTGTTTTTGTTTATCATCACACGCCAACCGTACGCAGGGATAATGTGCTTTACAATATTGATACTGAAAGTGTTTTTGATAATATCAAAAAATCTGTTTTCAAACAGAAGCTGAACAAAAAGGGGCTGTCAAATGACAGCCTCTCTTTCGTTATATGCCATACTTTAACTTCAGCCGTTCAATCTTTTTGTTGAACAGCGGAAACAGTGCGAGAACAAAGATCGTGTTTGAAACAATATAAATCAGCATTATCGGGAGCGAAGTCACCACCGACGCGGTAAAGCGCGACAGGTTGAACGTGCCGTCAGCCCAGAGCGTTGTCCATACGTCCATAATCAGCGAGAAAACCACGCCCGATATAGCCGAATATACCGCGAGCAGAATTCTGCTGCGTTTGAGCGGGTCTGACATCAATCCCGCGATAAAGCCGATAAGCCCCCACGCGAACATCTGGAACGGCGTCCACGGTCCCTGACCGAAGTACATATTTGAGACAAGCGCCGAAAGCGCGCCTGTCAGGAATCCGAATTCGCTGCCGAAGAACAGCGCCGAAATTATAACCATAGCCGTAACAGGCTTAAAGAACGGGATCGGCGCGAAAACGAACCTACCCGCTACAGACAACGCCACCATAACGGCGAGCATAACGATTCTTCTCGTCGGTCTGCTGCCTCTTTCAAAGCTCAGAAAAAACGGCACGCAGGTAAGCACAGCCGCCAACACAGAAATCAACGAGTAGTACCTATCCTGAAAGGCTGCCGCTCCGATAATCACTACCGCGGGAACAGCAAGAACAGCGCAGACAGACAGTACTTTTTTCATCGGCACTCTCCCCCAATCGATCGTATAATATCGTCTGCCGTCACGGCGTTTTCTATGATACCGCGCGACATAGCCGCCGCGGCTGTCGTGTAGTACGAATTCAACGCAAAGAACTCACGCGAGGTGTTTTCAGCCGCAATCACTCCATCAAAAAGAAGTCCGCATCTGTCGGCGTAACACGCGGCAAATTCAAGGTCATGAGTAACGAGGACTACGGTTTTGCCGTCACTGATAAGCCCGCGGAGGAGCTTACCGAGAGTTTTCTTCGCGAATGTATCAAGTCCCTTTGTCGGCTCGTCAAGAAGAATGATCTCGGGTTCAGTCAATAAAAGCTTTACGATCGCAGCCTTTTGCAGCTCTCCACCGCTTAAGTCATAAGGGTGGGAGTTAATAAGGGTTTCTATGTCAAACCGTTCACATAATTCTTTATATGAATTATTAATCAACTTAAAATCATCCCCGACCGTATCCTTTACAAAAAGATTTTTCGGGTTCTGGGGAAGATACGCGCATTCTTTTTCTGTTTTCACTCTGCCTCTGTATGGCTTGTTCGTGCGGTTCA
>JAHLBL010000191.1 GCA_020625635.1 bacterium | reverse complement strand
GCGGGCACATACAAGAAAGAGTGCAACGAGCAGGGTAAGAAGTACTTCTCCGTTGCTTCGGGCGGCGGCACAGGAAGAACACTCCATCCCGATAATATGGCTGCAGGTCCCGCTTCCTACGGTATGACCGATACAATGGGCCGTATGCACTCCGACGCTCAGTTCGCAGGTTCATCTTCCGTTCCTGCTCACGTAGAGATGATGGGCTTCCTCGGAATGGGCAACAACCCGATGGTTGGCGCTACTGTTGCTGTTGCTGTTGCAATCCAGAACAGCCTCTAATAACTTCGTTAAAACCATTAAGTAAAATGTCGGGCAGAAAGTTTCGCACTTTCTGCCCGACGATTTTTTATTATCGTTTCGGTTAACTGAGTTTAGATTTTATATATTCGTTAACCTCTTCCTTTTCAATACCGAGAGCCACGGCAAGCTCGCCGTGAAGCATATCCTCGGCACGGTTTAGAAACCGCTCGTCAACAGAGCCCAGCTTCTTACCGTTTACGAGCGCGTTCTCACGCTTGTTGTAAATCGTTTTGATAACGCGCACCAAGTCCTCACAGTTGTAGGACTTTATGATATTCAGATACTTTTCCGACAGGAGGCGGACATTTCTTTCTTTAAAAACCTCGGCGGGAATGTCGGGTATTCTCTTAATGAGCTCCTCCGCTTCCTCTGCTGAGATAACCTCCCTCATCCTGACAGGTGTATCCAGCGGAGCGTAAATAGTACCTCCGCGGTAGAGCGGCGTAAGGAAATAATAGAGCTTATCCTTGCTGACGCCGCGGACGTCCATACTGTCGATTTTCTCAACAGTGCAAACGCCTTCTCCTCCGTAAATAACAGTCTCACCGGGTTTAAACATAAATATCCCCCTTCCTATGCCGAACCTCTGGAAAAACCTTGCTTCTGTACAACAGCGGTTATGGGTAATATTTCGCTATTGTTGTGATGTAAATATTATATCACATTTTGGAGAAAAATGTAAGTTGAAATATTCTTAGAATTCGGCTATAGAAAAGGGGGATTTTTTAAGCATTTTTATTAGTTTTTTTGCGGTTTGACAGTATTGTTGAAAGAGCTGTTACTCCTTTTTCAGAGTGTATGTCACATCGCTTGCCGCCGCTACCTCGGGAGAGTGCGTTACTATGATTACGCTCTTCCCTTCGTCGGCAAGCATACGGAAAATATCGATAATCTCCTTCTGTATTTCACCGTCGAGATTGCCTGTCGGCTCATCCGCGAGGATGATGTCGGGATTGTAGGAGAGCGCTCTCGCTATAGCGACTCTCTGCTGCTGTCCGCCCGAGAGCTTCAGCACTCTGCGGTTGGCTTCGTCCTCGTTGAGACCGACCTTTTTCAGAAGCTCCATGGCGATGTCCTTCTTAGGTCTATCAAACGTCTTGCGGGAAATGTCCATTGAGAGCACTACATTTTCAAGCGCTGTCAGATGTGTGAGCAGGTTGAAGTTCTGAAATATAACTCCTACGTATTTGCTTCTGAATTTGTATCTGTCGATTTTTGTGATATCCTCATCATTGAGGAAGATTTTGCCGCCCGTCGGCGCGGCTAAGCTTGAAAGGACTGAAAGCAGTGTTGTTTTTCCTGCGCCGGATTTACCGACTATGGCGTATATTTTTCCTGCTTCAAATTCCATATTTAATTTATTCAGAACTTCAACCTTGCTTTTATCGTAATGGTAGGAAATGTCCTGTAATTTTAAAACGCTCATTTTCTTACCTCCTTATGTTCTGCCCGATAGGATCTTCAACGGCTCATACCTCATTATGCTGATCAACGCGGCGAGGCTTGCGGCTATTGTGAGGAATAATCCCACGAGAATAAGCTCGATTATTACGACGATGTTTGTAGCGCTCGAAACGCTGTCTACATATTCCGCAGCGGCTCCTCTCGAGAATCGTCCGTTCATCTGCGGAGGCTGGCGGTCTGTGTTCTCTCCCCCGCCGAAGCCCATTCTCTTGCTCATACTCTCGTCAGAGGACTGAGAGCTCTGAATCTGATTTTGAAGAAGCGTGTTTGTTGCGGGTACCGATACCGCCGCACCTATGCTCGTTCCGATAATCAGCGCGATAAAGGTCACTATGAATATTTCGGTCACAAACTGAACCGCAACCTTCGCTTTCTTCATACCAATCGCCGTAAGAACTCCGACCTCGTACTTTCTCTCGCGGAGATTGAAGATATTCAGCGTTACGAGGATTATTCCGCCTACGCCGAGCACGATGAAGAAGAACCACATAGCGGTCTGACTGAGAGTATCGAGCGGAAGCGTGCTGTTTTCGTATGCGCTTATGTCGCTTGAGCTTACCGTGTACTTATCGCTGAGCCCGAGTTCATATACTTTTTCTGCAAAGGTGTTGTAATTATCCACACTCGCAAAGGTATAAGTAAACGCGAGAGTATCTGTGAGAACCGCGCTTTTTTCTTCGTCGTTGGAGTCGGTGTATTTGTTGTCCGCCTTCTCCGACTTTGCGAGGATTTTTGATAACGCATTGTAGTTCATATAGATACGGTTGGCAGGATCGTTAATCGAAAAGCGGTTGTTCTCCTGTGAGGAGGATTCGCTGTTGGTATAGATTCCTACAATTTTAATCTTATATACCTCATCCTCGTAATTGGGGTTGCAGAGCTTTATCGTATCGCCAACGGAAAGGTTGTTGTACTCGGCGAGCTCGTTGCTGATAACACACTCGAGAGCGTCGGAGGTTTCGTCAAATATGCTTCCGTTACCTTCCTCAAAGTAGTAGCTTCCGTCGTCGCCGAACATAGAGGCAATCGCGTCATAGGAGGAATAGCCAGTTATTGAAAAGTCACCCTGATTAACACGGAATTTCTCATCCATCGGTCCGCCAGGCATATTGCCCGAACCGTTTGAATCTGACTGATTATTGTTGCCAAAGGGCGGCGCACCGAATCCCTTATCGCCTGAGTTATTGTCAGTGTTGTTTGAGGATTTGTCATCTGATGATGAATCGGAGGTACTCTCCTCAGTGCCGTATGGCAGAAGATCGTCGTCAGCCGAGTTCAGCGATACAGCCCCCGAATAGTAGTAACCGTCACCGTCGGATAAAGCCTTGGTGTAGGTCATATATTCATCGAGCGTAAGCGATGAGCCCTGAAGCACATCAAAATCAAATTTGCTTCTGTCAAAGCTTTTTTCCGAGCTGTCGGAGCTCTTTGAATCACTGTCGGATTCCGATTTCATTTCTTCCATAGCTTTTCGGCGGTCAAAGCTGATTTGCGCCGTGACGTTAAGTCCGCTCAGAGCGTCCTGCTTGGCGACCTCTGCCGCCTGCCGTATTGACAGCGACACACACGCCGACACTGAAATGATCAGGACTATGACGCCGATAAGTATGTTCCTGAGCTTGTTTCGGGTAATGCTTTTAACAGCATTTTTAACTATATACATATTAGTGCGCCTCCTTTGATGTAATTATGGTATAACTTTATTTTGAAACACAAAGGACAGTTAAATGATGATTTTGTGAAGCTTTTGTGTTAATTATAAAAAGCACTTCACGGACATCATTGTATAAGGAGTATCGGGGATATGCGACTTAATACAGGAAATACATTGTATGACGCGGACAATAAAAAGTGTTGAGAGGAATAACGATGTCAGGGGGATATCAGATTTCA
>JAHLBL010000190.1 GCA_020625635.1 bacterium | reverse complement strand
GAGATTTTTAATGTCTGTTTGTGGGCGGAAAGGCTATGGAAATTAATATGAATTTTATTAAAGGGCTGACTTCGGTCTGGACTATGCTTGAAGAAACAGAAAAACCGATCGTGCTCTACGGTATGGGCGACGGAGCCGATAAGGTGCTCGACGAATTTGAGCGCCGAGGAATAAAGGCTCACGGTGTTATGGCAAGTGACGACTTTGTACGCAGTCAGTGCTTCAGGGACTTTACTGTAAAGAAACTGAGCGATTTTGAAAATGAACTCGGTGATTTTATTATAGCTCTTTGCTTTGCCAGCCAGCTTCCCGAGGTTATGGAGCAGATAAAACGGGTTGCGGACAGACATATGATGGTCGTGCCGAGCGTGCCCGTTTTCGGCGAAAATATTTTTACCCTTTCCTTTTATAATGAAAACGAGAAGAAAATTAACGAAGCATATAATTTGCTGTCCGACGATTTCAGCAGAAAGGTGCTCAGGAATATAATCGCGTTCCAGTTCAGCGGTGAGCTTCGGTTTCTTGACGATTGTACAACCGACAAGGATGAAGCTTTTGAAATACTTTCTCTCGGCGAGGACGAGAGCTACCTTGATCTCGGAGCTTATAACGGCGACACGATAGACGAGTTCCTTTCGTACACAGGCGGCAAATACCACAGCATAACCGCGTTTGAGCCGAACCCGAAAAGTTTCGGTAAGCTTAGTGAACACTGTGCGGGAATGGAAAATATTAGATTGTGGCAGCTCGGCTCTTACAACCGAAATACAACACTGTACTTTAATACAAAGTCGGGCAGGAACTGCGCCATAAGCGAGCATGGTGTGCCGACGCAGGCTGCCAGAGTTGACACGATTCTCTGCGGTCAGAAAATCACTTACGCCAAACTCGATGTTGAGGGAGCCGAGCGCGAGACATTTGAGGGAATGGAAAACACAATCCGTCTTTTTAAGCCGAAGCTCAATGTCGCCGCTTATCACAGGAGCGAGGATATTTTTTCGCTTATTCTTCAGCTTCACAAGCTCAATCCCGAATATAGATTTTATCTGCGTCACCATCCGTATATCCCTCACTGGGATACAAATCTTTACTGTGTGTAATCATTAAAACCGTTTCTCCATTCTACCTAAAAACCATCCCCTAAGTTTATGCACAATTCACAATAGAAATACAGCCGTAATTTTGGTACAATATATTGGAGAAGTTATCTTCAATTTAACAAAAAGGAGAAGATTAAAATGAGAATTTTAAAGAAAAGCTTAGCAGTGCTTCTTGCTGCGCTTCTGCTCGTTTCGGTCGGCGCGGTTGCCGCGTTTGCTGAGGGCGAGAGTGAGCTTGTCGCATCCGATTATTATGTAGTCGGCGATACAGCGCTCACAGGTGGTACAGAAGCATGGAAAACAACCGATGAAGAGGCTCTTCAGATGGATATGGACGCAAACGGCGTTCTTATCGCTGAGGCTGAGAATGTACCCGCGGGCTCATATGAATTCAAGGTTATCTACAAGAACGAGGGAAATATCACATGGATTCCCGACGGTATGGGCAACAACAATAAGGTTGAGGTTGCGGCTGATGACTCAAAGGTAGTTATCACCTACGATCCCAAAACCGACACAGCCGCAAAGGCAGAGGTTTTTGACCCCACAAACGAGACAGGTCCTTCGACTCCCGAAGATACCGTTGATCCTCCTGCTGAGGATGACGGCGTAATCGCTGAGTTCGAGTATGACAATACCGATAAGACAGCCAAAGAGGACGTTACCGAGTACGTTTCCAAGGACAACGAATATTACTACGTTCCCACCAGAGGCGAAGGCGTTCTTTTCGGTTCCGTTACTGGCGACCGTTCAGCCCTCAAGCACATGGAGTGGACTGACAACATTTATTCCGATACCGAAGGTAATGTTCTCGGTATTCAGCCCGTTTTTGCCGCCAGCGATAAGAATAACTGGTCAGCTAACGCGTTTGTAGAGATGCAGTTCTCCACAAAGGGCTACAGCGACCTGACAATCGATTTCGACCTCGGCGCCAGCAAAAAGGGACCTGCTAACTACAAGGTTGTAGCAAGCAACGACGACGAAACCCAGGAGCTCGGCACAATCAAGCTCGAGAAGAATAAGACAATGTACAGCTTCACAGCGGATCTCAGCGAGAAGTTCGACAACAGCGTTGTTGATATTCAGGTTCTGCTTACCGATACCAAGAGCGTAGGCGGCGCAGATCTCTCCGAGAATCCCGCAGGCGGCGAAATCGCTATCAACAACATCGCTTTATCAGGCGTAAAGATTGAGGAAGAAACTACAGAGACTGTTTCAGAGACTGACGCCACAGAAACTGTTTCCGATGAAACAACTAAGCCTTCAGGTACTGCCGAGGAGACCGAAACTGTTACCGAGACAGTTGCCGACGAGACAACCAAGCCTTCGGGCTCTTTCGAAGAGACAGAAACCGTTACCGAAACCGTTACCGAGTCGGATACAACTTCGGACGTTCCGGTTGAGTCCTCCGAGACGGCGGAAACTTCCACAGAGTTCCTGACATCGGCTCCTTCCGATACAAATCCCGAAACGACCGTTCCCGTTACAAACCCCGACGAGACAGACGCTCCCGTCGCGCTCGAGAACGAGCTCGTTCTTACGGTTGTTTCCAACATATTCCCCTCATATTCAACGGTTTATAACACCCAGAGAGATTCCGAGCTCACAGTAACCTTCAAGCTCGATTCAAAAACTCTTGCCGTTGTAAACTGCGAGGGCGAAATGACTTATAACAGCAAGTATCTTGAGCTTGTAAGCTTCGAGATCCCTAAGCTCGGCAATACCGTAATCAACACGGAGCTTGCTGACCGCGTAGCATTTAACAGCACTGATATCTCAGCTCCCGCAGTATTCACGGGTGATCAGTTTATCACAGCTAAGTTCAAAATAGTCGGAACAGGCAACACAGCCGTAAATCTTCAGGTTTCCGAGCTCAACGCCGCAGACGGCGACGTTGACGTTGCGCTGATCACAGACGGCGCGGCAGTGCGTTCGTTCTATGTTCTTTCCGAGACAAGCGAGCCCACACCCGCTCCCACAGAGCCGACAACACCCACAGAGAAAACCGTAAAGCTCAACGCTACAAAGAAGACTCTCGCCGCAGGCAAGACCTTCCAGATCAAGGTAACAAACAACAAGAAGGCTCCTACTTCCTACACATCAAGTAAGAAGAGCATCGCTGTTGTTTCCAAGAAGGGTAAGGTTACGGCTCTTAAGAAGGGTAAGGCTACCGTTACAGTTAAGGTCGACGGCAAGAAGCTTAAGCTGAAGGTTACCGTCAAGAATGACCCGACAGCTAAGATCAAGAAGAAGAACGTATCTGCAAAGAAGACCTACACTGTTTCAAAGGGTAAGTTTATCACAGTTAAGATCGGACGCAAGGCTAAGTCGATCAAGAATAAGTATTCGACAACAAGCAGCAAGATTGCTAAGGTTACCTCGAAAAAGACCGCGACAACCGTTAAGATCAAGGGTCTCAAGAAGGGCAAAGCGACAATCAAAATCACAGTCAATAAGTCCAAGGTCTTTAAGATTAAGATAAAAGTAGTATAATAAAACAAAATCTGGGAGAGAACCTCGGTTCTCTCCCTCAGCTTGTCGAAAAAGTCCAGTATAGACTGGGCTTTTTCT
>JAHLBL010000019.1 GCA_020625635.1 bacterium | reverse complement strand
CAGCAGCCGCAATACCAGCAGCCGCAGTATCAGCAGCCGCAGTATCAGCAGCCCCAGTACCAGCCAAACAGGCAGGCTCCCTATCAGTATTATGCCGCGCCTGTAAAAAAGCCGAAGATCCCGGGCAGAGGCTTTGGAATCACCTCTATGGTTCTCGGTATTGTCGGAACAGTGATAAGCATAAGCGTTCTTTTCAGGACGATAAAATTTGATTCGTACGCACGCCAAAAAATTTTTAAAGGCATTAGTTTTTCCGGTGTAAAAAACGGCTTTATCGAGGATTTCATGTTACTCGGCGTACTCGCGGTTCTCAGCATTGTTTTTGCTCTTGTAGCTATTTACAGCAAAAAATACCGCAAAGGTCAGTCATTGGCGGGACTCGTGCTCGGTATTGCAACCGCGGTTCTAACAATTACGGCAGTTGTGATTTTTGTGGTGTATCTCAGCTCGAACAACGGCTTTATTAATACTTCGGTAGGGGATTTATTCCGATGAAAACATGTATCAGATGCGGTCAGGTTATGGACGATTATGCTGCTTTATGCCCCAACTGCGGTATGCCTCAGCAGAACAACTTTAATCCTGCGATGAACAACCCATATCAGACGCCCGCATATATGACAAAACCGAAAACCCCCGGTAAAACTCTTGCTGCTTTATCGTTAATTTTCGGCTCTGTCGCGACATTGTTTTTGCTTTCGGTGCTTTTTTTCCTGTGGTTCTCTTTTCAGATGCCTTCATCCATCCCTGACTCCCCGGGCAATCCTCAAGTGTTTTTTCTGGCTCTCACCGCAGTCTATTCCGCGTTTGGAAGTGTTTTTTTCTTTGGCTTTTCAGTCGCGGGATTTGTCACGGGTGTAACTTCGCTTGCAAAATACCGCTTTAAATCCTGGATATCGATTGTCGGAGTTATTTTATCCTCCATAAGCGCACTATGCTGCGGTTATCTGATATTTTTTATCACCTGTTTATAATATGATATAATCGGGAGGCTGACTGTGCGTCAGCCTCCTTTCAGTTTTATGTACTTATTTCTTGTAGCAATACCGCCGCGGATGTGGCGCTGGCTCTTGTTTGTGTCGAGAATTTCCCTGACCTCGCGGTACATAGCGGGATTGACCGAGCGCAGCCGCTGGCTCACATCCTTGTGAACCGTACTTTTGCTTATCCCGAATTTCTTAGCCGCGGAGCGGACCGTAGCCTTGCTTTCTATTATATACTCACCGAGCATAGCGGCTCTTTCCTCCACTATACCTTTCACATACACCCCTCCGTAATTGTTATTCAGTAAAGGGTATGCGCGTGGTTGTAAAAAAATGATAATTTGACTTATTATATATCCGAGTGTATAATTGGGGAAAGTGTTTTAACGAGGTGACAGACTATGAAAACTGCGCTTGTGACAGGCGGCTCGAGAGGAATCGGAGCGGCAGTATGCCGCGCGCTCGCCCGCGAGGGTTACAGGGTTTTTATAAACTATAACACTACCGATCCAAAAGCGCTTGCCGCGGAAATCGGCGGCACAGCCGTAAAATGCGACGTGCGCGACAGCGATCAGGTTCGCGGGATGTTCGGGAAAATCGGCAGCGTCGACGTACTTGTCAACAACGCGGGTATCGCTCAGCAAAAGCTTTTTACCGATATCACCGACAGCGACTGGCTCGATATGAGGGCAACGCACCTTGACGGAACATTCTTCTGCTGCAGAGAAGCGCTGCGCTCAATGATACGCAGCCACAGCGGTTCAATAATAAACATCAGCTCAATGTGGGGACAGACGGGCGGTTCCTGCGAGGTTCACTACAGCGCCGTGAAGGCGGGTATTATCGGACTCACAAAGGCGCTCGCCAAGGAGGTCGCTCCGTCGGGCGTTCGGGTAAACTGCATCGCCCCGGGTATCATCGAAACGGATATGCTCTCGGGCTTTACGGCTGAGGAGCTCAGCGATTTGCGCGCGGAGGTCCCGCTGGGCAGATTAGGCTCCGCCGAGGATATCGCGGACGCGGTTGTCTTTCTCGCCTCCGAAAAGGCTTCCTACATCACGGGACAGGTTCTCGCCGTAAACGGAGGCGTCGTAATCTGAATAACCCGACAGCCATATATGCCGTTATTACGGGCAGATGCAGGAAAACTTGCAAAAATATTTAAAAAATGATATAATAAGGTTTGGTAAATGAAACTTTTCCTTTAGTTTCTTACACTACTTATTTGAAACGGATTCTTCCGTCTGAAAGGAGCAGGTTATGAAGCTTACCAAAAAGATAATCAGTCTTGTACTTACGGCTGCTATGCTTATGGGCTGCGCGGTTTTTGCCGTCTCAGCCGCTGCCGTTAAAACCACGGACGAGACCATGACTCACTACACAGAGAAGCAGGGTTTCCACAAAAAGACAACAAAGTACAAATACGGCTGCAAGATCACCGACAACAAGGACAAGAATATTTCCGTTGAATTCAACGACGGCGGGGACGACGAATACTACTTCCTCAGAGTTCGTGCCAACAAGGCTACAACGGACAAAAAGCCCGTTCTGACAGTTTACTACGAGAAGGACGGCAAAAAAATAACCGTCAGCAAAACACGCTACACGGTTGAAAAATCGGCACAGCTTCCCTTCAAGGATGTCCGGATAAACACGGGTATGTCGAAGGACGTAACGCTGAGCAATCCCTACTATAATTCCTACAAGTTCAAAACCGATCAAAAGGGGATCGTAAAAATCAGCACCGCCTGTCTTATTGACACCAACGGCGACGAAACGCACTCGTTTACAGGCGTCAAGGAAGGCACCGTAAAGGTAAGCGCGTACGTGCGCGGTACCTCAAAGAAAGCGGGCTCGTTCAAGGTAACGGTCGGCACCTTCCCCGCAAAGGTCAGGAAAGAATTTTCACCGCTGAAGCTAAAGTACAACGCTCACGGCAGCAGCGGCTATATGGCGGCGTGCCACGTTGAGCTCAAGGATATTCTCGAGGACACCAAAAAGGGCGCCAAGTACACAGTATCCGTAGACGACGAGAGCGTCGCGAGCACAATCAACTCCAAGACCATCTACTCAACGGGCAAGGGCTCCACAACCGCCACCATAAAGGAAAAGCTCAACGGCAAGAAAACAACCGTGGCAACGCTGAAGATAAGCGTTTCCAAATGCAAAATGGCGTACGTAGCCGACCAGAACCGCGAATTTTATAACGACGGTATTTTCGGCAACGGCGATATGGTTGAGTACATCAACGTCGGCGGAAAGCTGAGGATGAAAAAGACGCTCGTTGACTGTCTTATCAACAACGACCTCACGGGCTCTCACTTCAAAAAGACTCTGTACAAAATCACCTATAAGTCAAGCAACAAAAAAATCCTCACCGTCAACTCGGACGGAGTTGTAACGGGCAAGAAGCTCGGTTCGGCTAACGTGACCTATACCATCACCTTCTCCGACAAAAGCGTTCACTCGGGAGATTGTCAGATTTCGGTAACAGACGAGGAATTTTATTAACTATCAAAATAAAAGAGGCTGGCTCAAAGATCAGCCCCATATGTACAAATGCAATTCAATAGTGATAAGTTAATAAGTGAAAAGCAGAAAGTATAATAAGATAACACAACGCTTAAAAAATCACATTGTCCCGTTGCTTATAACTTGTCGCTTTTAACTAACAATAAAGCAATTTATTTAAGGGGAAGGCTCGTTAGTTTTGAGCCTTCCCCCTAACTATTTACAGCATATGTTTTCTCTTCAGAATATGCATCGTTATTATACAGATCGTCAATGTGAATATACAGATTATTCCGAATCCCCAGACGCTTCCCGCGAAGGGCAGCCACGCGACGTTCATTCCGTAAATACCCGAAATAACCGTCGGGATCGCCATTACAAGCGTAATCGAGGTGAGGTACTTCATTACGTTGTTCAGGCGGTTGTCCATAACGGCGGAGATAAGCTCACGCGTGGAGTCGATGATGTCACGGTAAATCGTGGTCATCTCTATAGCCTGGTTATTCTCGATAATGGTATCCTCGATAAGCTCCTCGTCCTCGGGGAACTCATTGGTACGCATCAGTCTCGTGATTACCATATTGTTCGCTCTCAGCGAGGTAGCAAAGTAAACGAGAGTGGATTCAAGCTCATGCAGGGAGATGATATCCGTGTCGAGCGTTCCCTTGCCCGCGCGTTCTTCGATTTCGGTGCGGGTTTTATCTATGTCGCGAAGGTCATAGAGGTAGAGCTTGGCGATGCTGTACAGAATATGATAGGTAAAACGCATCTTCTTGCGGGTTGAGAACTTGCGCATTTTGAAGCGCAGGTTTTTCTCGAAGATCTCAACCTCCTGACGGCAGACCGTAATGACCGCGTCCTCGGTGATGATGATGCCGAGAGGAATAGTGGTGTAATACTGCTCGTCGTTACGTATCTCCGTAATCGGGATATCGACGAGGATAAGCGTGTAGTTGTCCTCGATTTCGATACGCGAGCTCTCCTCGTCATCGAGCGCGGCGACAAGGTCGGTGTAATCTATCCCGTAGTGGTTTACGATCTGCTGGTTCTCCTCGGCGTCAGGCGTCGTGAGCTTCACCCATACTCCGGGTTTAAGCTCGTTCACCTCGTTAAGAACGCCGTTTTCAGTACTGTAGATATTCAGCATTTTAACCACCTCGTTTCGTGTTCAGGATATACATAGTATGTCAGGATAATTAAATTAAAACACCTTACTTGATTTTTCTCGCCTCAATATAGAAGCGCTTGTCCTCGGCATGTCCCATAGAGAAGGTCTTTCTCGGCAGAGAACCGTCGGCGCGGATCGCGGGGAAAAGCTCCGACTTCGACATACCGTCAAAGATAAATCCGAGCGTGTCCTTCTTCTTGCACAGCGACTGTACAACCTTTGCGCCGTGGATATAATCGACCTTCATATCGGGGTGAGTCTCGGCATAAATATCGATAAAGTGCTGGAGCGTGCCGATAGGCAGCTTGGATGTCGAGCGCAGGCTGATACTTCCCGACGATCTGAGCGACATAAAGTTGAAGCGCTGGAAGTTGCCGTCGCCGTACTCCTCGGTATACTCCTCAAAGCTCTTGATAAAGTCCCACTCGTCCACATTGAATAGGACGCGGTAAATCGGCTCAAACTGGATACTCTCGTCGTGAATGTTTACGATCTCCACGAGAGCGTAGCGGTTCAGCGGATTCGGGTTGAGGTTATAGCACTCCTTTGCGGTCGCGAGCGAATGGTTTCCGTCGCCGACGGCAAAGAGCATCTTATCGTCCTGCTTCGCGATAAGCTTGTTGAGCGCCTTCTGGACCTCGCGGATATTGGCGCTGTCGAGCAGCCAGCCCTTTACGCGTCCGCTGTCCTTCATAAGCTCAAAGTCATAGGCGAGCTTATAGTCATATTTTCTGTCCTTGAGCGGCTCGATAACCGTTCTCTTCGGGTCGTCGATCAGGAGCAGAATATGAGGCATCTCAAGCGGAGCGCCTTTACGGATCTCGATTCTCGGAGGCAGTCTGTCGAGCACAGTCGCCTCTGTCGCGCGGATAAGCGCGTCGCTGTCGCTGGTGTAGTCATACTCCTCAAGGTCCACAACACCGACAACACCGCGGCGAATCGTTCCGCCCGCTTTTCTCTCGACATAAATCATAGCGTTGTGATATTCCTCAAAAACGCCGCTGTCGAGATAATTCTTCATTGTACTGTTGATTTTATCAATTCGCTCGCTGTTATCCTTCTGCAAAAAAATCTCAGGCAGAATGATTTTCAGCGCTGACGGCGAGTCACCGACGATTTTTTCAACATCCTCCCAATATTCGGGCTCGGAAGTGTACTGGTCACACGCTACGACAGCCCATTTCTCAAAATTCTTCTTGGGAAGAAGGATATCCGCGGGATAAAAATGTTTCATCTTAACAGCCCCCTCATTTTCTGAGCAACCCCGAAATACGTAACCGCCGTAAACAAAGGAAACCTGTTATAAAGCACGAATCGGATTACTCCTTTTACCTCCCTATAATATAGCATAAATTACATTTTTTGACAAGATTTTTTCCGCATATGTATGGGGGAAATCGTGATATCGCTCACTATATTTTTCAAAAAATCTGTTTTTTATTGAACCGAAAGGAAATAAAGTAAAATATTATGAAAAAATACTTTTAATTAATTATTTTTTGTGTTATAATGCTAAAGTGTATTGATGTAGTCAGATATATGAGGTGACGTTGATGGAAAGTGTAAAAACTGTTTTTTACAGACCAAGCTCTCAGCGACAGGCTTCGGTACTTATTATCGACAAGTCCCGTATGCCCAGGATTGAGCTTCTGGGCGGAACCAAAACCGTCGGACGCGATTATCCGACAGCGGACAGCGACATCCGGCTTGACTCCTCCATAGTAAGCCGCCATCACGGCGAGTTCTTTTATAACGAAAGTGACAGAAACTTCTATTACATCGATAAAAACAGCACTAACGGAACCTATATTAACGGAAAAAAGCTTGAGCCTTTTGACGCGAATGGCTCCGCACCATATCGCTTAAACGACGGAGATATTATCCGCATCGATAAACGCACCCTCAACAATCCATATCCCGAAAGCGTACTTATGATTTACAGCCGAACGTTTTCGCCCAACGACAAATGGATACCCTACAACCTTTCGGGCAAAAACTCAATCACCATCGGACGCGACGAACAGAGCGCCCTGCGCCTTAAAGACATTATGGCGTCACGTCAGCACGCAGTGCTCAGCAACTTCGGCGGAACATGGATGGTTTACGACCAGAACAGCCGCAACGGTGTAAGCGTAAACGGCGTCGAGATAAACGGAAACGCTCAGGTTTTTGACCACGACATTATTAAAATCGCCAACACAACGATGATACTGTGGGGCAGTACCCTGTTTTACAACACAGTTTCGGACAACTCTCCCGGCGGTAGTCTGTCGGTTCACATTGTCAAAAAGAAAATCGGCAAAAAGATTCTGCTCAAGGATATTGACTTTGAGGCTCAGAAGGGCGATTTTGTTCTGATCCTCGGAGGCTCTGGCGCGGGAAAAACCACACTCGTCAACGCCATCCTCGGCGAAAGCAAGGCGGACGGTAAAATTATCCTCAACGGTCTCGATTTATACGCGAACTTCAAAAAAATGAAATCGCAAATCGGTATAGTGCCGCAGTTTCTGAACCTGTGGCTCAACGATACTGTCCGCAACACCCTGCTGGATAAGGCCCGTCTGAAGCTCGGCAAGGATTACTCAACTGCCGATATAAATAAACACGTTGACGACGTCCTCAACAAGGTAGGCATAAAGGCTCACGAAAACAAGCTGATAAGCCAGTTGTCAGGCGGACAGAAGAAAAAAGCGTCCGTCGCTTCTCAGTTGATCGGCTTCCAGCAGGTATTTATCTGCGACGAGCCCGACTCAGGTCTTGACGCGGCGTCGCGTATCCAGCAAATGGAAATCCTCAAGGATATTTCCGAGGACGGAAAGATTGTAATGGTTATTACTCATGAACCCGACGATGCGTTCAGCCTGTTCACAAAGGTTGTTGTAATAGCAAAAAGCTCAGTCGACAATGCCGGACACCTCGCGTTTTACGGCGATGTTCCGGGCGCGCTTGATTTCTTCGGAGTAAACAGGCTCCAGGAAATTATGATAGAAATCAACCCTCCCTACGAAGGAGGAAAGGGACGCGCCGACCATTATATAGAAAAATACAACAATATGGTAAGGAGGCGTTGATATGAATAATGCGCCGTATCTGCTTCAAACGGACGTTTATTTTAAAAAAATCGTCAGAATATCCGCCAAGGAAAAGTTCTGGAAATTCATATGCTTTGCCGCTGTAATCGGCGTTATCGTAGCCGCTGTGCTGGGCAAGGACGCTCTTGCGAATTACGACAGCGCGCGCTCGAGCTTCTTTACCATCACATCAGCCTGTATATGGATTGGTATTTTCAACTCGATCCAGAGCATATGTAAGGAGCACGAAATAATCCGCTCGGAGTACCGCGCGGGAATGAACCTCGCTTCCTATGTTATGGCACATGTACGCTGGCAGTTTTTGCTCACAATTATGGAGAGCATCGTTGTTTTCGTAGTACTGCTCGCGTTCGGAGTACTTGTTCCCGACAGACCGGGTTTTGAAGTCGGCACAGGAACCATTGTCGGCTACTTTGTTACGATTCTGCTGCTTACCTTTGCCTCATCACTGATGGGACTTATGATTTCGGCAATAGCGGGTACACCGACCACTGCAATGACGATCATGCCCTTTGTGCTGATCGTTCAGCTCGTTATGAGCGGCGTACTCTTCAGACTCGAAGGCTTCTCCGAAATTATCGCCTTCATCACCTTCAGCAAATGGGGAATGTCGGCGTTCGGAGGACTTGCGGATCTTAACGACAAGCTCAGATATCCTACATATATGGAGCTAAAGCTCAGTCAGCCGCCCGGCTCAATCCGCACAGAAATCGAGCACGAGTTCGACCCCGGATTTCTCAACATATTCGCCGCGTGGTCAATAATAATCATAATTGCCGCCGTGTGTGTTTTAATTGCAATTCTCAGCCTTAAGCTGAAAAACAGAGATTCATAAATTTTAAGAGGTGATTAATATGGCTCGACGTACCGAGACAAAAATAAACCAGAAGCTCAGTAACGAGGTTAAAACCGAGCACAAGCACGAATTCAAGGACCGAAAGGAAAAAATCGCGTGGTATCTTGACGAAATCGACTCCTATAAGGATGATATGGGTATGTGGTACACGGTGTTTATCCGCCGCATTCTCCCCTTTATTCTTTATATTATGCCGATAGCGGTACTTGTGCAACACAGCTACCCGTCAATGGTCGCGAGATTTTTCTCGGGAATTCTCAAGCAGGATGATATCTATCTGCCGTGGGCGATCTACGCAATATCTCTCGTGCTCTACCTCGCTGTTCTCATACTGCTTCCGAGATTCGCGACGTTCTGTGAACTGGTAATGGGCTTTATGTACATTTATATGGCGTTCCGATTCC
Organism: bacterium; assembly: GCA_020625635.1. Classification (GTDB taxonomy): domain Bacteria; phylum Bacillota; class Clostridia; order Oscillospirales; family Acutalibacteraceae; genus Ruminococcoides. The sequence goes on along the minus strand of JAHLBL010000019.1, from coordinate 4,174 downwards.
ACCACATCAATACAGCCCTCGGATATTTCACGATTATCTCCGTTACGCTGTTCGTCATAATGAAGCTTGTTTTCCTCGTATTCGAGATAATGTATATGATTATTTTCAAGGACGAAAAGCAGCCGAAATCATTTATTCAGGACGACGATTTCGTTGTATGATAATTTTTTGACAAAAGGGCTTGCATTCTTTTAAAAAAGGTGCTATAATTCTATCGTTGAATAATGTTAAACTAAGGAGTGAGCGAACAGCTTGCTCCTTTCTGTTTAGGATAAAGGAGGCGTTATATGGCTAAGCTTACTACGGTACAGAAGGTATGGGAGATAGTACAACCGATCACAGACGAGCTCGGACTGATCCTCTGGGACGTTCGTTTTGTAAAGGAAGGTGCGGACTGGTATCTGCGTATCATCATCGACAGCGAGAACGGCGTGGGTATCAACGACTGCGAGGCTGTTTCCAGAGCGATCGACAAGCCGCTCGACGACGCTGACCCGATTTCTCAGGCGTATATCCTTGAGGTCTGCTCACCGGGACTTGAGCGTCCGCTCACCCGCGACGAGCACTTTGAAGCCTTTAAGGGCGCGGATATTATGGTTAAGATGATTCGTCCTCTGGAGGGTATCGGCAAGGAATTCAAGGGAGTCCTCACCGACTACTCCGACGGCGAAGTTACAATTACAGACCACAGCGGCGAGAACACCGTCACCATCAGCGTGAAGGACGCGGCGTGGATTAAGCTGGATGATTTTGATTTGTAAAGGAAAGGATGATTTGGAAAAATGAACAACAAGGAATTATTTACATCGCTCCAACTTCTTGAAAAAGAAAAAGGAATCCCCATGGATTATATGATTGAGCAGATCGAACGCGCAATCAAATCCGCGTGCAAGAACTCCCGCGACAATCACAGCGGCAACGACAACATCGTCTTCAACATCAACCCCGAAAAAAATATATTTGACGTTAAGCAGGTAAAGACAGTCGTTGAAGAGGTAATGGACCCCGACTTTGAGATTTCGCTCGAGGACGCGAGAAAGAAGCGCAAGAGAATCGAAATCGGCGACGAGTACGAGCAGCCGCTCGACCCGAAAAAGCTCCTCCGAATCGGCGTAAACTCCGCCCGCAGCGTTATCCGCCAGGGTATCCGCGACGGTGAAAAGGGACAGATGCTCCAGGAGTTCAAGAGCCGTCTCGGCGAGCTTGTCACGGCTACCGTAGAGCGTGTTGACCCCGTAAACGGTATGGCTACCATCAAAATCGGCAAGGCTGTAGCTACACTGCCAAAGTCCGAGCAGGTCGGCGACAGAGTTCTTCACGAGGGCGACAACATCAAGGTTCTTGTCGCAGACATCAAGGACAACGAGCGCGGACCGCGCGCTATGATCAGCCGCACGAACCCCGAGCTTGTAAAAAGGCTGTTTGAGCAGGAGGTTCCCGAAATCTACGACGGCACAGTTGAAATCAAGTCGATCGCCCGTGAAGCGGGCAGCCGTACAAAGATGGCGGTTCTCTCCAACGACGAGAGCATCGACGCTATCGGCTCATGTATCGGTACACGCGGCGACCGTGTTAATGAAATTGTTAAGGAACTCGGCAACGAGAAAATCGATATTATCGAATACAGTGAAGACCCCGCTCAGTACATCGCGGCGGCTCTTTCACCCGCTAAGGTTATCAAGGTTGATATCCTCGACGAGACCGCGCGCAGCTGCAAGGTTACCGTTCCCGACGGTCAGCTTTCGCTCGCGATCGGCAACAAGGGTCAGAACGCCCGCCTTGCGGCAAGACTTACGGGCTGGAAAATTGATATCCGTCCCGAGTCAGGCTTCTTCGGCGAGGACGAGGACGACGAGCCCGAGACAGCTAACGAAGAAGAGGAATAATCCTCATCAAACGGAAGGGAGTGCGCTATGAAGCAGAAAAAGGTTCCGATGCGTAAATGTACGGGCTGCGGCGAGATGAAGCCCAAGCGGGAGCTTGTGCGCGTCGTAAAGGCGCCCGACGTAAAGGACGAGAACGGCGAAATAATCGCGAAAGGCGAAGTAAGCCTCGACCTCAGCGGCAAAAAGCCGGGACGCGGAGCATATATTTGCAGCAACCCCGACTGCTTTAAAAAAGCGGTAAAGGCGAAACGCCTTGAGAGGGCGTTTTCGGCGCAGATTCCCGAGGAGGTTTTAGACGAAATCGAGAAGGAGCTGAGCTCAGTTGAATGACGCCATACTCTCGCTGCTCGGTCTGTGCCGACGCGCGGGCAAGCTCACCATCGGCAACGACGCCGTTGTTGAGGATACGAAAAGCGGCGCGGCAAAGCTCGTGATCCTCACCCGAGACATCTCCGCCAACACAAGAAAAAAGCTCACAAAGGAGCTCGGCGAGGTAACTATCCTCACCCTCAACCGCTCCAAGGAGGAGCTCGGATTCGCGTTAGGCAGAAGGCTCGCGGCAGTAGTCGCGGTATGCGACGACGGTTTCGCCGCAAAACTCACAACACTTATTGAATCAGACACAGGAGGTAATTGCTTATGATAAAATACAAGGTGAAAGAAGTAGCGGATGATTTTAATGTTAAAAGCAAAAAGATTATTGAGATTCTTTCCGAAAAATGCGGAGTAAATAAAAAGACAATGACCACCCTCGAGACCGACGAGCTTAACGTCATCTTTGACGTAATGACTCAGGAGACGGCTCTCGGCGACCTCGCTCCCTACTTTGCCGTAAGGGATAAGGCTGTGGAGGAGTACGAGAAGCAGGCTGTGGAGCAGCAGGAGAAAGCCGAGAAGGAAGAAGCTCCCAAGCGCAAGGAAATCCCCGTCGAAAAGCCCGAGAAGAAGAAAGAAAAGAAGACAGCCGAAAAGACTCCCAAAAAGCCCGTAAAAGGACAGCAGAAGGTCGAGGTCGTCAACACTATCGAGGAGGAGCGCAGCGACCACCGCTCCAACCGCCGCGTAATCGACACACGCCAGTCGGTTGTGGATGTTGAGCGCTACAACCAGAAGTACGACGATATGGCGAACGACAAGCTCCGCCGTAATCAGGATACATCAAAGAAAGAGAAATTCACCAACCGCGCGCGCAAGCAGAAGGCACGCAGAGGCGGCAAGCGCGAGACCGAGGCTCAGCGTATGGCTCGTATCGAGAAGCAGCGCAAGGAGCGTCAGCTCGTTATCACCGTTCCCGAGGAGATCGTAGTTTCCGAGCTTGCTTCCCGACTCAAGGCTACCGTAGCCGAGGTCGTAAAGAAGGCTTTCCTTATGGGCTCGATGATCACAGCCAACGATGTCGTTGACTTCGACACAGCCGAGCTTATCGCTATGGAGTTCAACGCCAAGGTCGAGCGTGAGGTTGTTGTTACAATCGAGGAGCAGATTATCGACGACAGCGAGGACGACGACGCTAATCTCGTAGGCAGAGCGCCCGTAGTAGTAGTTATGGGCCACGTTGACCACGGTAAGACTTCTATCCTCGACGCTATCCGTCACGCCAACGTAACCGAGGGCGAAGCGGGCGGTATCACACAGCACATCGGTGCTTACCGCACAGAGGTAAACGGTCAGCCGATCACCTTCCTCGACACCCCCGGACACGAAGCGTTCACCACAATGCGCGCTCGCGGCGCTCAGGCTACCGATATCGCAATTCTCGTAGTCGCCGCGGACGACGGTATCATGCCGCAGACTGTTGAGGCTATCAACCACGCGAAGGCAGCGGGAGTTACCGTTATCGTCGCTATTAATAAAATGGATAAGGTCGGAGCCAACCCCGACCAGGTAAAGCAGCAGCTCACCGAGTATGAGCTTATTCCCGAGGAGTGGGGCGGAGATACTATTTGCGTACCCGTTTCCGCCAAGACAAAGGAAGGTCTCGACGACCTTCTCGAAAGCGTTCTTCTCGTTGCGGAGATGAAGGAACTCAAGGCAAATCCCGACCGAGCTGCAAAGGGTATCGTTATCGAAGCCAGACTTGACAAGGGCAGAGGCCCTATCGCTACCGTACTCGTACAGAACGGTACACTCAACGCGGGCGACATCGTTGTAGCCGGCACATGTCTCGGACGTGTACGCGCGATGACGAACGACAAGGGCGAAAAGGTACAGACCGCAGGTCCGTCCGTTCCCGTAGAGATCATCGGTCTCGACGAGGTTCCCGTAGGCGGCGACACCTTCAACGCCGT
>JAHLBL010000189.1 GCA_020625635.1 bacterium | reverse complement strand
CTGGATACGGTGATTCCCGTGCCGCCTGCTTTGATTACCTTGCCGACTTCCTCCAGCAATACAGCGGTACCGTATAGATCAACCTTTAAAATTGTTTCAATAGGAGCCTGAGAGGGAGAAACCCCGGCTGCGTTGATCAAGTGAACGATGTCGCCGTATTTCTGCGCTTCGGATATCAGATTGAGGATTGATTCTCTTGACGATAAATCGCACTCAACGAATACCGCGTCAAAGCCTGCTTCGTTCATGATTTTGGTGATCGCCTCGCCGTTTGCTCTGTTCTTGTCGCCGATAACGAGCTTTTTGCCCATAGATACTCTGCGCGCAATCGCCATTCCGATTTGTCCCGCACCCGTTAATATTACAACGTCTTTCATATATAACACCTCTTTTACTTTCAATTCAAGTATAACAAAACCTCCGCGTTCAATCAATCTTGAAAGCAGAGGTTTTTCATAAGTTTTACTTATTGAATTGTTGCTTCAACATTTCAGCAAATTCTTCGACATAATAGCCTGAATTATCCTCTTTCCAGAAGGCGCAGTAGTTGCGCGCGAGCTGTTTGCCGCCGCGGTTAAGCGGAAGCCTATGGATTCCCGAACCGAAGTAATCTGATTTTCCTACTCCTTCAATCGGCATAACGCCCTGATTGGACACCACCATCATTCGTGCTCTTTGTAAATTATCGGCAAAGAGAAAATCGCCCTGAAAGCCGACCACATCACGGTAGTAGGTCTGCTCGGTTTCCTCCTGCCCTTTGGATGCGACAAGAATACACGGCGTATTTTTCAGGTCGGTTATCTCAATTTCGTTGAGCTTTGACAGCGGATTGTTAGTGGATAGCTCGATGAAGCAGTTGGAGCGTATCAGCTCGAAATTGACATATTCATCCGAGAACGCGCGGCGCTGGTCGTTGAGCACCAAGTCTACTTTACCGAAACGCAGTTCATCATACAACTCTTCGTGGTTGCCCTCTATGACATTGACATTCACATCGGGATATTTAGCGGTAAACTCCGCCAAAGCCGCGTGAAACTCATTGCCGCCGTAGCACTTCAGATAACCGATATTGAGAACAGCATTATCCTTGTGCGCGATACGGACAGTCTCGCGGCAGACGCGCTCGAGCTCAGCGCTCAGCACTACCGTTTTTTTATAGAAATGCTCGCCTGCGGGAGTTAAGGAAAACTTGCGATTTTTGCGCTCAAAGAGCTTGACACCGATTTCCTTTTCGAGAGATTGTATCTGCTGAGATATCGCCGACTGCGAGATATAGCAAGCCTCGGCTGCCTCGGTAAAGCTGCCTTTTTCTACTACAGTCTGAAAATACTTGATTTGTCGGAGCAACATTGGCCTCAATCCTTATTATCTGATAATATCAGTATAATAAAAAACGGTCAAATTGTAAATACTTCGGGTTTATTTTTCAGCCGCTTTGTTGACGCACGCAAGCGCATTCAGGCTTCTCGGGTACCCGATATACGGCAGACACTGGGAGAGGACACTGATTAAAAATTGCTTATCATTTCCGATGCGCATATTCGCCGCCGCGTGAGCGGTGAGTTGCGGTTCACAGCCGCCCTGTGCTGCAATAAAGCAAAAAGTTATCATCTCGCGCCGCCTGTAATCAAGCCCCATTCTTGTATAGTAATCGCCGAAGCAGTTATCCGCGAGCCAAAGGTTGATGTGCTTGCTCTCCTCAGCACCAGATTTCCAGAAATCTCTCATGCCCTCGCCGAATATATCCACCTGTGTTTGTGTGCCTGCTTCACGGCGGTTCTCCATAGTCGTTGTCGCCTGTCCCTCGAGCGGCAGGGCGATTCCCTGCTCTTCAAAAACCTTGTTTGTCGCTTTCAAAAACGGAAGCACTCTGCCGATGCCGAGATAGGCGACCGCCTGATACACCGTTTCCTTAATCTCTACAGGCGTTACACCGAAGTTCAGAGCGGCAGGAAGCATTGCCCTGAACTCGTCAAGTCCCTGACAGCCGAGTAGCGTCGCAAGAATTGCAAGAAACCGCGTCTTGTCGTCGAGCTGTACGCTGTCCTGATTCACCACCTCGTCAAAAGCAAAATTATCAAACCTCTCGATAAACTCGGGATCTGTTTTGAGAAAATCCGACTCGTAGCCGGGAAACATCCTCTCATGGTATTTCTTCGCAAATTTGCTGATAGCCATAACATTACCTCCGATAATATCGTTGTAGCTTTATTTTATCAAAGTGCAGACAATCAATCAATTTTGTTTGCGGAAGCAAATGATAAGTTTAACTTATTAAATCAGGGCGATTTATGAATTGAAAGACTAAATAAATTCGTATATAATGGTATTATCATATTTAGGAGGTTATTATGAAGGTCTTACTGATCAATGGCAGTCCAAACAAGAACGGTTGTACATACACTGCTTTAAATGTAATTAAAAACACATTGGATGAAGAAGATATCGAAGCGGACATCTATTGGATAGGCAAAAGACCGATTGGCGGATGTATCGCCTGTTACAAATGCACGGAAAAGCACGAGTGCGTAATCAACGACAAGGTGAATGAATTCACTGCGCTCTCCGGGGAATACGATGGCTTTATCTTCGGCTCACCTGTCTATTTTTCCGGAATGAACGGCAATCTGATGAGCTTCATGGACAGGGTGTTCTTTTCTGCCTCACGGCAGGAGCCGCATCCGTTCCGTTTCAAGCCTGCGGCGGCAGTAGTCAGCGCACGGCGTGCCGGTACGACCTCAACGCTCGACCAGATAAATAAGTATTTTCTGCATCAGCAAATGCCGATTGTTACCTCTCGCTACTGGAACATGGTGCACGGAAACACACCGGATGAAGTCCTGCAAGATCAGGAAGGCTTGCAAATCATGCGCGTCCTCGCGCGTAACATGGCATGGATGTTGAAACTACAAGAAGCAGGCGATAGTGCTGGTGTTCCTCTGCCAAAGCAGGAAGCACATCGAACAGCAACCAACTTTATCAGATAATCAGAAAGGATGCCGCCAATGAAATGGTGACATCCTTTACAGCAGCCAGTGATTTTCTAAGAAGTGTTATACCCATTAAAGTTTTTTGTAAATTTATCATATATTAATGCTCATACAAAATCCGCATAATCGCTTCTCATCATAAAATTGATAGCGTATTCCTCTGTTCCTCTACTTATCGTAATCCTTTCAAATAGCTTTAAGATAATCATTCTCTTTTCGTCATCCCCTACTTCATTTTCAAAAAATCTCATTAATAGATTCTTATATTTTTCATATCTACGCTGAATAGACATCTGAAGCTGCTGTTTGTCAGCTCTCTCATCTTCAAGGAAGTCCAGCTTTTCTGCAATCTCGTCAATTCTATCTTTCAAGTCATTTATTATATCTGAGAGTTGAACAGGGCTATATGCGCTGTTACCGTTGATAGAATCAGGAACTTCCGAATAAAGCGTTTTAAGCTGTTTTGTAAGATTTCTCTCTTTCTTTTTAAGTTTTCTGATTCTTGAATTTAAATCTGCCATAGCTCTTTGATATTTGAGCTCAATTAGCTTGTTTTGTGAATTCATATTTAATTGTTTATGAAATAAAAATACTCACTATCTGATGTTGGCATTTTCCTATTTTCACAGTCCGTCACCAGACAACTATCTTCGGCACTACAGGGCTTAACTTCCGTGTTCGG
>JAHLBL010000188.1 GCA_020625635.1 bacterium | reverse complement strand
TTGAGCGAAGCCAGTACCAGAACCGCGACGTAGCTATGAAAATGCTTATTTCCAAGCTTATGGAAATCAAGGAGCGCGAGCATCTCGATAAAATCGAGGATATCAAGGGTGTCCAGAAGGAAATCACATGGGGTAGCCAGATACGTTCGTACGTATTTATGCCTTACACAATGGTCAAGGATCACCGCACCTCCTACGAAACGGGTAATATTGAAAAGGTTATGGACGGCGATCTCGACGGCTTTATCAACGCTTATCTGAAGGCGCTGAGCACAGGAACCTTACAGAGTTAATTATTATATAAGAAGGTAATTTTATGAAGTATTTTGTTATGCTTTGCGACGGTATGGCGGACGAGCCTACCGCGAAGCTCGGCGGCAAAACGCCTATGATGGTTGCAAAGAAGCCCAACATTGACTTCCTCGCGTCAAAGGGTGAGGTCGGTCTCGTAAAGACTGTACAGGATGGAATGAAGCCCGGCAGTGACGTAGCGAATCTCGCAGTGCTCGGTTATAACTCCTATGAGTGTTATTCGGGACGTTCACCTCTTGAAGCCGCAAGCATCGGTATTGATTTAAAGGACACTGACGTGACCTTCCGCTGCAATCTTGTCACCTTGTCCGACGAAGACAACTACGAGGATAAGCATATGGTTGATTACTGCGGCGGTGATATTTCCACCCCGGAGGCTCGCGAGCTCATTAAATGCCTGCAGGATAATCTCGGTAACGATGAGTTCAGCTTTTACGCGGGCGTTGCATACAGACACTGTCTCGTATGGGATAATGGCAATCCTCATCCGGGCGTGCTGACTCCGCCTCACGATATCCCCGGAAAGGTCATAAAGGATTACGTTCCCAAGGGTGAGGATACTGCTAAGCTTTATGAGTTTATGAAGAAAAGCTATGATCTGCTTATGAATCATCCCGTTAATCAGAAGAGAATCGCAGAGGGCAAGCGTCCCGCTAACTCAGCGTGGTTCTGGGGCGAGGGCACAAAGCCTCAGCTCGCGGACTTCAAGGAAAAGACAGGTCTTAACGGTTCGATGATTTCCGCGGTCGATTTGCTAAAAGGTATCGCAATCTGTGCCAATATGACGAGTGTTGATGTTGACGGTACAACGGGCTATATCGACACAAATTTTGAGGGTAAGTGCCAGGCTGCGATTGACGAGTTCAGGCGCGGACAGGATTTTGTATATGTTCACGTTGAAGCTCCCGATGAGTGCGGACACAGGGGAGAGGCAGAGAATAAAGTAAGAGCCATAGAGCTTATCGACGAAAAAATCCTCGGTCCCGTTGTTGAGTATCTCAGAACACAGGGCGACTTCGCCGTTTTAGTATGTCCCGACCATCCGACTCCGCTCGACATTCAGACACACACCTCAACTCCCGTTCCGTATGTGATTTACGACAGCAAGAACGAGGTTGACAGCGGTGTAACCACGATTAATGAAGATACCGCGAAAACAACAGGCAACTATATAGAAAAAGGCTACACAATGATCGACAGACTTTTCAGCAAGTAATTATTGTGACAAAAAACGCAGGCATAATCACTTATAATGAATTTGGTGATTAATATGCCTGCGTATTTATTTTTTGTTATTCCGTGCGCGATAATGGCGCTGTTTTCGGTGCTGTTAGGACTGATCCTCGGTAAGCTCTTCCGCTTCTGATTCTCTTAGGTTCTCAATCAGGTTCATTACACCGAATCGTTCGTCATTTTCGAACAGCTCGTCGAGATATTCGGTGTTTTCGTAGGAGTGTTCAACCTCTTTTGAATACTGCTGAACGGCTGTATTTATGTCATAATATTCCGTTAAAGAATTAATAACGATATAAGCGCAAACAATCCGCTTTAATGACGAAAGAACATAGTAAGAGCTGATTGCGTTCAGATAATACCTGTAGACGTAGTATACGGCGAGCTTCGTCATAACCGAGTCGAGGGTGCTGTCATGTGCTTTCAGTGTAATGCCGTTAATAGCGCTTTTGAAATTTTTATCGACATAATCGAGTTTTTCGTGTTCCCCGATAATAAAAGACAGGTCGTCTGTCTTTTCGTACCAATCGACAGAGGCGTCGATCTTGTCCTGAACGTTGATATTATATTCAAGGGCTTTTATCAGCTTTGATATAAAGCTTTTATTCTCTGTAAGAATATTAATTGTGCTTTGTCTGCCATTGAGCAGCAGTTCCATTATTTCCTTATCATATTCGTCATCGTTGAGTTCCCGTGTTTCGGAAAAACTGTCGTGACTTGACATATTGCTTTCAAGAACAAGCCTTACTGCCTCGGGACACGCGAGCGAGAGAGTATGTTCCGCGAAAGTGCCGTAGTCCTGTATGATTCTCGGAAACATCCTGCAAGTTTTACAGAGCCTGTTCTCACCGAGATTAATGTAAATATCACAAAGCTTGTCCTCGTTCCAGAACGGGCACTGTCCGTTTTGGAGCGTAAAAATCCTGTCACCGTCCTCATCGGTAACGGTGACGTCTTTTATTTTCTTTCCGAAATCGGTGTTGACCGTATTGTAGTACGCCTCGGATTCATCATCGACAACTACATCCCAGCCCTTACAGCAGCTGTCGGGACAATCTGCCGCAATACACTTGAATTCATCATAGAATCCGGGATAAAAATGCTTCATTATTTGTTGAGCGCCTGCTCAATGCAGATGGCGAGCTGATCGGGACATGATGTACCTCTGCCGCCGCAGTCAATTCCTTTAAGCTTTTTAACGGCTTCCTTCGCGTCCATCCCCTTTACGAGAGAGGCGATACCCTGAGTGTTGCCGTTGCATCCTCCTATAAACTCACAGTTTGTAATAATTCCGTTCTCAATTTCTACATTGATTTGTCTTGAGCAGACTCTTCTCGGAACGTATGTATGTTTCATATCAGCCATAACCTTTCTGCCCGCAAATAATTATAGCTATTTACGACCTTACCGCGGACGTATAAGTCGTAAATGAAAAATCAGTCATCATCCTTTTTTATATTGTGACAACTGAATTATAATATATCTATATGCTTTTTAATATATTTTGTAATTATATCCTCTAATGATTTTAAATTATAATACTTATCATCGAAATCATCATAAGGATATCTTTTTAGCTGTTTTTCGTAATCCTTTTCTTTGAAAATTATAAATGAGCTAAGATCATTTATATCGATCTCGTTTTCTCTGATAAAATCTTCAAAAAGCTTTTTGTGTTTTTGCGCGCCTACAGCCTCTAAACTCTCGCTTAAAAAAGGAGCAACATCTCTGCTTGAATTTACAAAGAATTGACACAGCCCTCCGTTTTCTACTTCCATATTGAAGTATTGACAGACGTAACAGTGTTTTTCAACCTCTGATAAAGCATTTATTCCATCAAGAATTTCATCGTATTCTTCGACTTTATTGTTTATTCGGTCTTCAACTGCGCAGTATAATTCTTCATCAGACAGCTCCGAAAGCTCTTTTGAAGTCATATTTATGTAATTGAGTTCGTCATCAATATCGGATTCTATCAGTTTTTGAAACTCCGTAAATAATTTGTCCTGTTCTTTCTTCTTCTTTAAAAAGCCAAACATTAATAATTCCTTTCTTAACACGTTGCGATAAATGTTTCAATCTCTGTGAACAGATCAAATGACAACGAGTTCGAGCCCCGTTATCCTACGTCGGTTTTAGAGATT
>JAHLBL010000187.1 GCA_020625635.1 bacterium | reverse complement strand
TTCGCGCAAGCGAAATATTAATTCGGTCGGGAACCGTTGTTATTTCCGCAACCGACCTGTCTACACGTCATTCACTTTCCACTTTACACTTTCCACTTTACACTTTCAACTTTCCACTTTTCACTTTTCACTTTCAACTTTTCACTTTAATTGTCAATTATTATTCTCCTCTTCCTCTTTTTCGACCGTGATGCCCGTTATCTTGATCGAGTACGGGTCGTGCCTGTCGCGCCGCGAGGGAGGCGGATTCTTTGCCGTCTGATCGCTCTTGTAAATCATATCGCCGATAAAGCACCCGAGCATATCTACGATAAGATAGATAAAGACGTAGATCGCCCAGTGGTAGTAGTGGCTGTGGATCAGCACGCTGCCGATGTAGATGATCGGCGCTATCAGCGGAAAGGTGAAGTCCATTCCGCGCCGCCATGCGAAGAGAAAGCCCGACAGCAGAGCCGTTGCGGGAAAAACGAACTGGTACTCGATGGCGTCGTATTTATAATTTGCGCCCTGAAAGAAGAAGGGCATTCCGAGATAAATCACCGCAATGACTATCCCGTAGGAAACATAAGGTTTGATCAGCTTTTTCATATTTTTACTTTACGTCGGGCATAATGCGTGCGAAATTCAAAAATTCTTTGTACGAACCGTTTTTAAAGCCTGAATAATCGCTTTCGCCGCGGTTGATCAGGTGGTCTGTGACGAGGAAGGTGTCCATCCCGAGCTCCTTCGCGGGGAGCATATCCTCGTCAACGTCGTTGCCTACCATCATACATTCCTCAAGCTCCAGCCCGAGCTGTGAGGCGATCTCGCGGAAGTAGCCCTTTGAGGGCTTGCAGAACGAGGAATTCTCGTAGGTGGTGACAAGCGCGAAGTCCCTTTTGTCAACGCCTGCCCAGCCGAGCCTGTTTTCGATGGCGACAGCGGGGAAAAGCGGATTTGTCGCCGCGACGAGTGTGTAGCCCTTCTTTGAGAGCACCTTCATCCCCTCGGGTACGGCGGGATTGTAGCCGCAGACCGACTTGCATTCGTTGAACTCATTGGTGTAAAAATCGTCGAAATCCCTGACGTAGTTCAGCACGTGACTGCCCGCAAGCTTTGTGAAGCGCTTCCAGAAAACCTCGATGTTCGGCTTGGCACCGTCGTTCTTGTACATCGCGTCCGTGGCTTTCCAGACAGACTTTATCAGCGTCTTGTCGTCGAGCTTCAGCACGGGACAGAACCGCTTGCACAGCTCGGTAAAGTAAACGCGCACAAAGTCGTCCTGCTTCATCGGGAGCATTGTGCCGTCAAGGTCAAAAAATACTGCTTTTATCATCAATAGCCATAGCCTTTCAGCCCGCATAATTTATTGAAACCCCGCGTCCCTATTGTGGGCGGATAAGGCGCGGGCGATACATATTCTCAACATAAAAATAATTATACCCTATTACTTTACGGATTGCAATATTTGTTGTAAAATAAAAAGGCAATAAATCCGTGAGGTGAACATAATGAAAATCGTACTTACAGACGCTCAGACCGTTACGCAGGGCGACCTTTCGCTCGAGCCGCTAAAGGAATTCGGCGAGGTTGAGATCAACCTGCTTACGCCCGACGAAAAAATCGCCGAGACCGTGATGGACGCCGACGCGATTATCTGCAATAAAACTCCGCTCAACGCCGAAACGCTTCGGCTCGCGAGCCGACTGAAATACATCGGGCTTTTCGCGACGGGCTACAACAATATCGACACCGACTACTGCCGCGAACGCGGGATAACGGTCTGCAACGCGGGCTCGTACAGCACCGACGCAGTGTGTCAGCATACCTTCGCGCTGATACTCGAGTGCCTCAACCGCGTCGGCGACTACAGCCGCTTTGTCAGCGAGGGCAACTGGAAGAACAGCACGACCTTCTCGCCGTTCGTGTATCCGCTAAGCGAAATCGCGGGCAAGACGCTCGGCATCGTCGGCTGCGGAAGCATCGGCAGCGCGGTCGCGAGGGTTGCCCGAGCGTTTAATATGAACGTGCTCGCCTACCGCCGCTCGGGACGCGGAGAGGACGGCTTTGTCGATTTGGATACCCTGCTGCGCGGGAGCGATATCGTGACGGTGCACTGTCCGCTCAACGACGATTCCTACAGGCTGTTCGACGAAAAAACCTTCGCGAAAATGAAGGACGGAGCGATTTTTGTCAATACGGCGCGCGGCGCGATCATGGACGAAAATGCCGTTGCCGCAGCACTTGAGAGCGGAAAGCTCGCCTACGCCGCAATTGACGTGCTCGAGCAGGAGCCGATGGCGCGCGACTGCGTACTGTGCGGCGCGAAGAACTGCATAATAACTCCGCATATCGCGTGGGCGCCGATGGAGACCCGCGAGAGGCTGATGGGCATTGTCTGCGACAACCTCCGAGCCTTTTTGAACGGAACTCCGAAAAATGTTGTAAATTAACAGCAGGTCGCTATTAGCTTACGACCTTGCATATTTCAAAGGTTTGTGTTAGAATGTGTGCGGAAGTGATATTATGAAAAAACTACTTGCGGCGGTGTTCGCCGTTATCATAGCCCTGAGCGCGGCGTCCTGCGGCAATCAGCGCGAGGAGCAGACGCAGGACGTGACCGACTACATCCCCCGCACCGAGCCTGTTACGGATACGACCGAAAAGACGACCAAAAGCGTAAAGGTTGAGGTCGAAACCGTCAAAAAGACAGATAAACCCGAGCAGACCGACGCCGCCGAAAAGCCGACAAAGGCAGAGGAAACCGAGACCGCGACCGAAACAACCGACGCAACCGAGCCCCCTACGCAGGGCAGGACAAGACCGAATACCCGACTGACCGTTCATGTTGACAAGGGAAGCTTCTCGAAGAGCGACCTTACGTTTATCTACGGCGGCGCGGAGATTGACCTCGGCGACGAAATCGAGGACGCTATCGCTATTCTCGGCGATGAGGAGGGCGTTAACGAGCTGTCGAAATCCCGCACTGAATATGATTTTGACGAGCTGACCGTTATCACCCGAAAGAGCGGCGACAAGGAGCTTGTCGAGCAAATCATCATTAACAGCGATGAAATCTCCACCTCAAAGAACGCCGTTATCGGTATGTACGCAACCCAGCTGCGCCGTATCTACGGCGACCCGACACGCCTGACGGGCGCGGCGTATGTCTATTCGTCGGGCAACAAAAGCCTGATTTTCTACCACGAGGACAACGTCGTCAACGAAATCAGGTACAAGCTGACGCAGTAGCGCGAAATTATTCTGTGTAATAAGCAAAAAACTATTGCATTAATCCGGCAGATGTGTTATTATATAATACGGACGTTAAATCCGTATACGCTGATATAGCTCAGTCGGTAGAGCGCATCCTTGGTAAGGATGAGGTCACCGGTTCAAATCCGGTTATCAGCTCCATAGAAAGCAGAGTAGTCACCCGACTGCTCTGCTTTCTTTTTACGTATCAGAGATGATAACCGAATTTGAACAGGGCGTGCGACTGTTTTAAGCGTAAGCGAAAAACAGCCGTAAAAACGCTTCAGCGAAGCGTTTTTTGCCCGCCGCGCAGATGAAGCATTTCCGAAAATGCACACCGCAACAGACGAGATGAAATTCTGAACCAAACATACAACAGGTTATCAGCTCCATAGAAAAGAGGTACTCCACACGGCAATATCATTTAGTTAAGAAACAAGACACTCACGAAAAGTG
>JAHLBL010000186.1 GCA_020625635.1 bacterium | reverse complement strand
CTTGTGATGTTGTCGGTTCCGTAGCAGGCGCTTCGGTTGCGGGCGCTTCGGTTGCGGGCGATTCGGTTTCAGGCTGTTGAGTAGTCGGCGCTTCTGTTGTAGGTTCTTCGGTAGTCTGTATAGCAGACGGGTCAACCCCGAAGTATTCAGTCAGCCAGTTTACACGCTCTTTACACCAGTTAACATAAAAATCCCAGTTTTCCCCGAAAGTAGCGAGCGGGCGTTTCATTACGTTTACGTAATATCTGTTCACCTGCCAACCCGCGTCTTTAAAGTTCCTGTTAATTACGTTTTTGTATGTATTATAAAAGCTGTCAATTACGCCGCCTTCAGCGGGAATGCTCGCAAAATAGGAATAATGCTCTGTAAATTCAGCCTTAGCCAGATCATAAAACCACGGCTTGGCGCAAAGCCATTTAAATAAATTGTAGTTGCTTATAAAAAGTCCGTCGGTTTTATACGAGGACGCGTAACGGGAGGAGAAATCCTTGTTTACATTTCCCGAGCTTAAATCGTAATCCCACGGCGGGCCCGCATAGAGCTTTCCTTCCTTATAGTAATAGAAAACGGAGCTGAAATCAAAATCGACAGTCTTTAAAAACTCGTTTAACAAATAGAATTTAACAAAGGATTGTATATCGATTTTGCTCTCTATTTCCTCTTTGGAACCGTTTATTATAGTCGAAATAACATCATCCATAGTGGACTGTATAGAGCTTAGCTGTTCATCGCTCGGCGGGTCGGGCTCGCTTACGGCAAAGCGAATTCCGTTTGATTTAAAATATTTAACATCGTCATCCTCGCGCAAAGCCTCAAGCTCCAACATAAATTCATTTTTGCTAACGTCGATGTCAACCCTGTCCTTACCCTTATCTACGGGTTCAAACAGTAGATAACATCCCCGAAACGAGTTATCCATCCAGACCTCGACGACCTTGAAATTCGAAGTGTACTGAATACCGAGCTCCTGCGCTAAACTGAACGCGGTATAATTTCGCGCTAAGGTAGGGTCATAGATATTGGAAACAAGCGCCCATTTCTTCGCGTTGCCCATATTTAAGACATTCATTTTCTTGCCGAATTTAAAGGTGTAGGATTTTTTAGCAATACCCTCAAAAGCCGTACTGTTTCCCCTTACCTTTACCGACGCGTTTTCGGTAAAATCAGAGCTGTCGGTATCGGTAACGCTGACCGTCGCGTCAATATAACCGTCCGCCTTTTGCAGCGAAGTTCCGTTGCCGCTTTTGGTAGTTATTCTGATTTGCGGAACTTCAATTTTCGGCGAGCTGTCTTTGGCATGCGCGGGAAAAATCACCGACACCGATAATATAAGCGATAAAATCATCGCAGTTAGTTTTTTCATAAAACCACTCCTGTAAATGTAGTACAAAAACATTATATCATAAGTACTATCGATTTACTGCACAAATTTAGCTGCTATGTTTTGTACATAATCACAGTTCAGTGAAAAAAGTTAATCAGAAATAAGGATCCAAAGGAAAAACAGAGTAAAATCATTTCAGGAAAAATAGAGCAAAATCATTTCAAAATCTTGAAAAATTTGGCAGAATATAATAAAATGAATTATGAATAGATACTTGACAGAAAGCGAGGGGTAGGTATGCTTGTGTCGGCAATCAGCGGTCACGGGATAACTGCGCCCTTTTGCGATTTTTCAAATCAGTTGATAAAAGCACAGACGCGGTATAGCGATATGCCGCAGCTGTGCTTTATTGCTTTATAAGTGATGCCGTACCCGCGATGTCGGGGAACGGCGATTACGACCGAGCTAAGGAGGATACGAATATGAAACTGCAAAAACCAATCAGTTTGATTTTGGCTTTGGTTCTGCTGTTCTCGATAGTGCCGCTGCAGGCGGCGGCGCAGACGGAATCGGCAGGATCGCAAACGGTGACCAAACAGACCACCGTTAACGCAGGTGAGAGTGTCTCCGTATGGAACACGGATATCGCCCAAAACGCCGTCGATTCAAACAAGATCACCGTACAGGCGGCGGAAGGCTCGTCCTATGACGTTGTGTTTGCCGAGGACTCCGGGACTGCTGCGGCGCTGGCGTACTACATGGAAAGCTTTACGTGGGAGACAGCGGACTATATAAGACCTGACAAGGATGCCGAGGACGGGATGCTCGTGTCGTTATTCGTTCATTCGGGCTCTGTGACGCTTACCGTCGAGAGTAACGGCGAGGATCTTGACGCCGAGCCGCTCAAACTGTACGCCGGTGATAGCACGCCGCTCGACTACACGTTCTTGGAAAAAGGTCAGGCGGCGGATACTGTGCTTCCCGACAAGTGTTCTTTGACGAACGTCACCGTTGTTTTGCTCGGGACGAGCGGAACGGAGATCAGGCGCGTCGTCAACGCGGACGGTCACGATTACGATACCTATCGCTTCTCAAACGCCGACGGCGCGCTCTTCGATACATACTCGAACGGGTCTAAGATCGGAACGCAGTTGCTTCCGGTTTCCTGTATCGCGGCGATCGATCTCGACCTTTATTTCGGCGCGATGTTTGTCATTCCCGCAAGTGACGCTCTTAGGCGCGTCGGTACGGTCAAGGTCACAAAAGGAACGGCGATCTATGCTTCTCCGAGCATCAAAGAGCGCGACGAATCGAAGTTGACCTCGTGGGCGACGGCGACGCCGCCCTTATGGCGTCAGGCGAGAAGGTCACTATGACCGCGGATACGACGGCTACGGCGACCTTTACGCAGAAGCCGGATACCGTTTATACAACTCAGAACGGTACAGATATTGACCTGACAGCTACCTTTACGCGCGACGCGGAGGATAAGGCGAAATTCGGTATCGGTAATACTTTCAAGAACTTTGAAATTCTCGGCGTTCAGAAAAAGAGTGATGAAAATGAAAGAGCGGTTAGATTTGTCGCGGTAATGAACAATAATGTAGTTCAGGACGCGGAGGACTACGGATTTATCGCTGTTGAGGGCGATGATATGGATGACGCGCGCGCGAAAATTGCGAACGTAACTCTTGACAATGCTCCGCAGGAAAACGTGTTTACCTGTAAGGAAACCGGCAACTCCGTCAGCGAAAACTACGGAAAGTACGATTCCAAAACGGACTATAAGTACGTGACCTTAGCGATAAACAACATAAGAGATAAGGGCGTTGCGGTTATGTTCTATGTCAAGGATAAAAACGACAATGTTTACTACGCGCCTTATACAAACAAAAACGGCGACAGCTTTAACAACTGCGCCGTTGACTGGGAAACTCTGATAAATAATCAGTAATTTATAAAAACGTGATAGGAATGAGAAAAACGCCACCATTGAATTGTATCAACGGTGGCGTTCTTTTGTGGTGCAGGTAACATTCGCTCCATCGTTCCAAGACGTTACGTTTCGCATGTGGCGGCGTGTGCGGAGCTATGACTTCATCAACGCGGCGGCGTCGGTGGACGCCTTTATCCGCTTGCGCGATGCGCATATAGATGTAGTAGGGCAGAGCAAATGACGACGAATTCAAGTCCTGTTACTTAATCTGCATGAAATTGCTTTCACATGGACCTGATGCTCGCGCCCCGTCGGTGAAACATCGCAAGTCCAATTCCTCTGCATTTTGTTGTTGGCAGTATAGGCTGTATAAAAAGTCAAATAATAGCTTTTTATCTTTATCGAAAGAGGTGTGATGTAATAAGTGCACAAATAACAG
>JAHLBL010000185.1 GCA_020625635.1 bacterium | reverse complement strand
TCGGCTTTTTTCGACAGGATCGTTTTATGCAATTTGACAAGACGTACAGACGGATTTTCGTCTTTTGTACCATTATTATGCAAAAGCAGCGCAAACACTCGGCTTTATCGGGAGTTTGCGCTGTACAATGTCGCTTTTTAACATATCTTTTTTTCACATATAGGAGGCTTTTTGTCTAATCCGCCGTTTATTTTTTTTGGGCATAATACACCTTGAATACAAATATTCGTATTGCTATAATATTTTAGGAAAAACGACAGGACTGCCTGGGAGAGTGGATAAAGTGACAAAGGCAAAAGCCGCAATATCGCTGATATTGAACAGCATAACAGCTTTAATGACAGCGTTCGTAATTGTGTTATTGTTTTTTATTGATGACCCTGTAATCAACAATGGTTGGGAAAGCTTTATGTTCTTCACAACCGACGCCAATATACTGACGGCGATCGCCTCGGTTGTTGTAGCGGTTTTTGATATACGCGTGCTCAGAGGAAAGGCTGACGCTATTCCCAAATACGCGGAGCTGCTGAAATATATAGGTGTTGTTTCTCTGATGCTTACCTTTTCCACGGTTATTTTCTTCCTGGTTCCCGTCTACGGCGCGGGCTACGAGCTCGGCGGCACAAACTTCCATGTGCATTTAGCCGCCCCGATGATGTCGCTGTTTTCTTTCCTGTTCTGTGAAAAGCGCACTAAGATCAGCTTTAAGGAATCCCTCTTCGGGCTTCTTCCCACAGCGGTTTACGCGGCTGTCTATTATGTGATGGTAGTTGCTATCGGAGCCGAAAACGGAGGCTGGATCGACTTCTATACCTTCAATCAGAACGGTCATTGGTTCTCCTTCTTTGTCGTACTTATGGCGGCAACCTTCGGCATCTGTATGCTCGTAAGACTTACCTTCAACTCAAACAAGCGTATGCTCAGATTAAAGATGAGCTATTAAATATAAATTTAACCGCCGTGCTGAAAACACGGCGGATTTTTTTACCTTTTTTTGTTTTTTGAAGCTATTACCTTTTCGTACAGATTCAGGATGTTTTCGGCGTAATCCTGCACGGAATAGCCGTTGAGCGGCTTGAACTGTGACGGCGCATCTCTTCTTTCACAAAGGAATTCCATTCGCAGAGTAAGCTCCTCGGGTGAATCGCATAGGAAACCGTTCTTGCCGTCCTCGATCAGATCCTCGAGAACTTCGTCGCGTATAGCGTAAATCGGTAAATGCGACGCGAGCGCTTCTAGAAAAGTAAGTCCCTGCGACTCTGTTTTTGACGCCGAAACAAAGGCGTCGGCGCTGTGGTAATATGCGATCATATCGCCGCGGGGAACCTCGCCCGTGAACTCCGTCTGATCGGTGATGTTGAGTTCCTGCGCCAGCTTTTTCAGACTGTTCATCGACGGACCGTCTCCGACGATCACCAGCTTTGCCTTTTCTCTGTTTTTCATCTCGGCAAACGCCCTTAGAGAAACCTCAATGCTTTTTTCGGGAGAAAGTCTGCCCACATACAGGAACACGATTTTATCGTCAGTACGCTTGCTTTCGGTTGAGCCTTCAAACCTTTCGAGGTCAATGCCCGTGGGGATGACGACCATATTGTCGCCCATAAGATATCGGTGACGGAGGTTGTAGACTTTCTTGCTCGGCACAACGATGACATCCGCTCCGCGCGCCATCTTCGGGAAAACTGTGCGCCGCGCGATTCTCCAGAGCGGCTCGTGCGCGATTTTATTAAGCGGCTTCGAGAGATAGTCGAGATAGTATTCCCACATGGTGTGCAGTGTGTAAACCACGGGAATGCCCAGTTCATTTTTCGCGGCGATCGCGATACTCGCAAGATAATATTCCGTATGTACGTGGATGATATCGAGCTTGTATTTCTCGATCACCTTGACATGGCGTTTGACAAACGGCGAAAAACGGTATTGACGCATTTTCTTCATAGGGTAAGGGATACCCGGAAGATTGATGATGTCGGGGTTATCGGTCACGAGCTTTTTTGAGTGGCTTGTAAAGATAAAGCAGTCGTGCCCGTTCTGTTTGAAGTAATTGTATAACATCATAACCGAAGTAGTCTGACCGCTTATGCCCGCGGAAAACTGATCGGTAAACAGTCCTATTCTCATATGTTCGCACCTCTTTGCGTTATATTATACCACAGCAAATGAACAAATATTAACCTTTTTCCGCTGTTTTCGGGTGCGCGCAGACCGTATCGGATCGCGAAAGCCGTCGGCGGTGGAAACGCCGCGGCTCATTCCATAACCGAGTATCCCGCCGCGTTATCACGGACATAATCAGCTGAGGCTGACCTTCTCAGGTCAGCCTCAAAAATGATATTGTATTGTCGGATCAATAGCCCTGTGAGGCGATCTCCCATCCGTCTTTTTCAGTGTACGCGAGCCACCACTGGTAGTCCTTGTAATCAAAGTCGGACTCGAGGGTGTTGTCGCTCATATTTTCAGGTGTGTGGAAGTCCATCAGGAATTCCGCAACCTTTGTGTATTTCTTTGTGTTGTTGATTTTGTTGATCCACTTAAGATTCTTTTCGGTTGCGGCTTCATCACCAGCGTAACGGATGCTGTTGAGTTTGCACTCAGGCCAGAAAGCAAACTTGCACTTTATCTGGACAACAGCGTCGTTAAGCTCTTCCTCGGAGTAGAGCTCAGATTTTCCGAGATCGATCGTTACGGGATCCTCGCTTGCGGTGTTTAAATATCCCTCGAGAGTGATACCCTTGTCTGTGATTTCCTGAGCGATTTCGGTGTTGTCAAGGTAGCGTATGTGCCACGGCTCGTATCCGTATCCCGTGATATGCTCCTTGTCCTTCAGGTAGCGGAGGATGAATCCGTACTTGGGAAGCTTTTCGTGGATCTTCTCCCAGATCTCGGGATACTGCTCCATATCCTCGTTTTCGGTTACGTCCTTGCCGTCGATGATAAGGTAAAGGTCGAGCGCAAGTCCTGTGTGATGCTCTGAGAAACCGGGCTGCGCAACGGTTTTTGCCGCGTAGTCGGCGCCGTGATCCCTGGTGAACTCGTCCATAATTCTCTGCTGGTCGGCGACGCTTCTGCGCGCGGAGTCGAGGTCGACAAAGATGTTTTCGCCCTCAAGCTCGGACTTGAGCTTCAGATACGCGTCGTAAGCCTTTTTCTCAACCTCAACCTCCGTCTTTACGGAGTTTGTGATTTTAACGGTTTCTAAGTTCTTCTCCCAGTTGTCGGGAAGCGCGTGAGTCTTGTTTACGAGCGCCATATAGTCTATTCCGTCAGCGGCGGAGGCTTCGGTAGCGGACTCGGTCGCTTTGGAGGATGCCTCCCCGTTATTGCCTCCGCACGAGGTGAATAACGCTGATGCAACGATGCAGATGCAGATGATTATGCTGATAATACTTTTCTTTTTCATAATTATCTCCCCTTAAAAAATCTTAACGGTAATTTATTACCGTAAAATTAATAATAAATCATATTTATCCGTTTATCAATGATGAATATGAAATTTTTTACTCGGTTCTGTGTTCGCTTTTGAACTGTGTATAGGATAACATACGGACTACAACAAAAGTACAACAAAAAAGGTGTTTTTAAAAAAAGTTCAGAAAAATTTGCATTTTCTTTTATTTTGAGATAATATGAGAATAGATTTTTTAAAGGAGCGTCTGACGTTGAAGTTTGTATCACGAATTACCGATTTTTGGAACAGACAAAAATGGGTTATGCCTATGTGTTTTGTTTT
>JAHLBL010000184.1 GCA_020625635.1 bacterium | reverse complement strand
GGCGACGCAGTATTCTTCCAGAACGGCAGCTGGGAGTACGGCGCTGTAACAGAAGGCGGACTTAAGGACGACGACCTCGGAATGCTCCCGATCTACATCGGCGCAGGCGACGAGGCTAATCAGGGTCTCTGCACAGGTACAGAGAACTTCTGGTGCATCAACAGCGAGGCTTCCGTTGATGACAAGACAGCTACAGCTGACTTCATCAACTGGTGCGTAACAAGCAAGAAGGGCACAAAGGCTATGGCAGACGATATGGGCTTTGTAATCCCCTTCAAGAGCGCTCAGGAATCCCCGAACAAGTTCGTTAAGGTTGACAACGAGTACACAGCAGCAGGCAAAACTCCCGTTAGCTGGAACTTCACAACAATGCCTTCCGAGGACTGGAAAGACGGCGTAGGCGCTGCTCTTACTCAGTACGCTGCAGGCACAGGCGATTGGGATGCTGTTAAGAAGGCATTCGTAGACGGCTGGGCTAAGGAAAAGGCTAAGGCTAAGGACTAATAATTAACTGACAATCAATAATTGATCAACGGAACGGAGGGGGGCTGAACGCTCCCCTCTGTGTGCTTTTACTTAAGGCAGCACCGCACACGAATTATGCGGTATTGCCCTGAATTATGAAAGGCTAAGATTATGTTTAAAAAACCTGCAAGAAAGCTTTACGCTTTAATCTTTCTCTTTCCTACTTTGATCGCCTTTGTTATCGGATTTGTATATCCGTTCTTCAGAGGCATCTACCTTTCGTTCTTCAGGTTTCAGATTGTAACAAGACCTACGTTCGTAGGCGTGCAGAATTACATCAAGGCGTTCCAGGATGAGAGCTTCCTTAATTCGTTCTGGTTTACTCTTATGTTCGTAATCGTAAGTGTAATTCTCATTAACGTTATGGCGTTCTTTATCGCCTACGCGCTTACGCTCGGAATCCGCGGTTCAAATGTTTTCAGAACCGTATTCTTTATGCCGAACCTTGTCGGCGGTATTATCCTCGGATATATCTGGCACCAGATTTTCGACTCTATACTGAGAAACCTCGATATGCCCTCACTCGTGCTCAACACGGACCTGGGCTTCTGGGGCTTGATTATTCTGATGTGCTGGCAGCAGGCGGGCTATATGATGATTATTTATATAGCGGGCTTCCAGAGCGTGCCCAAGGACCTCTACGAAGCGTCGAAGATCGACGGCGCGAGCAAGGGACAAATGCTTGTGCGCGTTACTATCCCGATGATGATGCCCTCGATCACAATCTGTACCTTCCTTACTCTTACAAACTCATTCAAGCTGTTCGACCAGAACCTCGCGCTTACAGCAGGTAAGCCTCTGGTAGACGGCGTATGGACAACGAGAATGATGGCTCTTAATATTTACGAGACATTCTACGGCCAGGGCAGAAACGCCCGCGGTATCGGTCAGGCTGAGGGTGTAATATTCTTCCTGATCGTTGTTGTCATCTCGCTGGTACAGCTGTTCCTTACAAGAAGAAAAGAGGTGCAGGCGTAATGGCAAAGGTTGAAACCAAAGAGCTTAAATACAAGGAAAAACAAAGTATCGGTAAGATTATTCTCACTATCATTTTTGTTATAGTTTCTGTCTTTTACGTGTCGCCTATCATTATAGTTCTTATGAACTCGTTCAAGTGGAACGGCGACATCGCGCAGAACCTCTTCGCTTTTCCGAACGGCGACTCCTTCGCGGGACTTCGCAACTATACCTACGGTATGACGTTCGGTAACTATCCGTTCTGGAAATCGGCTTTCTACAGCTTTTTCATTACGGTCGGCGGAGTTGCTCTTATTCTACTGTGCACTTCGATGGCGGCGTGGTATATCCAGCGCTCCAACACGATTTTCTGTAAGATAGTTTACTTCTTCTGCATTTTCTCAATGGTTGTACCGTTCCAGATGGTAATGTTCACCCTCTCCGATACAGCTAATAAGCTCAAGCTCACTACACCGTGGGGTATTCTTCCCGTGTATTTAGGCTTCGGAGCCGGACTCGCGATATTTATGTTCTCGGGCTTCGTAAAATCGATCCCGATTGAAATTGAGGAAGCTGCCGATGTTGACGGCGCAGGTCCCCTTAAGACCTTCTTCAGCGTAGTGCTTCCGATTATGAAGCCGACATTTATCTCTATCGCTATCCTCGAGACTATGTGGATATGGAACGACTACCTTCTTCCGTACCTCGTTCTCGACGGTAAGCTCTACAAGACGATCCCGATTCATATGCAGTTCCTCAACGGAAGCTACGGTCAGACCGACAACGGCGCGATTATGGCGCTCGTCGTACTGAGCATAGTGCCCATCGTTATATTCTACTTCGCTTGTCAGAAGTATATCATCGAGGGTGTTGTATCGGGCGCTGTCAAGGGCTGATTTCAATACAAAAAATTTATGGGGCTGCTCAAAAGAGCAGCCCCATATTTACATACTATACAGCGTTTTTATTTCTTTTTATTCAGCCATTTGTAAATCGTTTTTTCGTCGTTGTTGTGCAGACCGTGAACGTCGTCGCTGTATGTTATGAATGTACAGTCGGTGACTTGCTTCAGCCTCGTGTACAGCTGTTCTGCCTGCTTGTAGGAAACTTGTTTGTCGAGCTTGCTGTGTATCATCAGCACGGGCACTTTTATTTTTTTATACCAGTAAACAGCAGAGCGTTCCTTGTACGCGTCGGGGTTCTCCTCGGGCGTGAAGCCGATGGTACCTTTCAGTACTTTTTGCATATCGTCGCGTTCCTTGTAGGAGCGGAGCAGATTGCTGACAGCGGAAACCGCGATAACGCGCTTGACTCTCTTGTCCTGCTTAGCGGCTAGATACGCCATCATTCCGCCTCGGGAAATGCCTGCGGCGCAGAAATCGTCCATATCCACGAACGAAAAGCGGTTCGCGCAGAGGTCGATCAGCTTGATCACGTCGTGCATATCGCTGCCGCCGAATTCATCTTTTCCCTCGGAGCCGCCTCCGCCTCTGTACTGCGACGCTACAACTACGCGTTTGCAGGCTTTGCATATCGTGGCGGTGTCATATTTACCGAGAGCTCCGTAATTTCTGTTGCCGCCGCGGTTGTAAAGCACGCACTGTGTCGGCTCCTGAGACTCTATCGTGGAAAGCGGGATGGAGATATAAGCCTTTATTTTGTAGCCGTCGGACAAATAGGTGAAGCTGTAGGATTCACACTCCGCGGCGAGCTCCTTACTGAGATTGATTTTTTCGATATCAAAAACCTCATCGCTTTCGTAATTCACGAAATCATAAACTCTGCTTTTTTCGTCAGTATCTGTCGGCTTGCATGACGCGAGCGACGAGACGATGAACGCGGCGGTCAGCAGAAGCGCCGCTATAATGCTGAACTTTTTTCTCATGCTATTCTCCTATGAAAAAGGGGCTGTCTTATCGGCAGCCCCGAAATTGCAGGTTTATTTTATTTTGCCGGGACTGATCGACTTTCTGCCGATAATGTTGTCGACGCTCCAGTTCTGAGCGTAACGCGGCTCATAAACGTCGTCGTAGTAAGCTACGATCTTGTTTCTCTGCATAGCGCCGTATTCGTTGGTGCTGCCGTAGTCGATCATAATGAGGGAAACCTTCTGACCTGAGTAGATCTGCTTTGAGTAGCCCGTGTACACGTTGTAGACCTTGAGCTTCTCGGGATTGTTGACTATGGATTTAAGCTCCCTGTAGGCTTTCTTGCCGAGCTTTATGTAGTCGGTAACGACCGTAGTGACCTTGTACGAGGTCTTGCCCTTCTTTGCGGTAAAGGTAACTCTGCCGCCCTTTTTGGCTTTGAT
>JAHLBL010000183.1 GCA_020625635.1 bacterium | reverse complement strand
CGGATCGCGCCGTATTTTCTGAATGTTGAAGTCATTACTAACTGTATTATCAGTGTAAAGATAATACAGGGAAGCATAAATATAATATAAGACCAGTTATAGTAATATAAAAAACCAAAATATCCCATAGTTTCACCTTAACTAAAAAATTCTCCGACAGAGAGCGGATGACCGAGCAGGAAGGACTTGCTGTCCATACGCTTTTTGCCGCTGAGCTGGAGCTCTTTTATAATAACGGAGCCTCTGCCGCAGGCGACAGTAAGCGGGTCGACGGAGATAATCTCCCCCGCTCTTCCGCTCTTTTCACATAGGATAGTCGAATGGATCTTGATATCCCTGCCGCCGAGAGTCGTTACCGCGACAGGCCACGTCTGGAGCCCGCGCACGAGGTTGTGAACCTCCTCGCACGGCTTAGTCCAGTCAATGGGACACATATCCTTTGTGATCTTCTTTGTGTAGGTAGCTCTGCTCTCGTCCTGTACGCGAGGCTCTATCTCGCCGAGCCTGCCGAGCGTCTCAATAAGGAGGTCAGCTCCGAGTACGGACAGCCTGTCGAACAGCTCGGCGGAGGTTTCGTTTTCGCCGATTTCCGTCTCCGAGGTGAGCAGTATATCGCCCGTATCGAGCCCCTCGCCCATATACATCGTCGTAACGCCCGTCACCTTCTCGCCGTTGAGAACGGCGGACTGGATTGGTGAAGCGCCGCGGTACTCAGGCAGAAGCGAGCCGTGAACATTTATACAGCCAAAGCGCGGGATATCGAGCACTGCCTTCGGAAGAAGCTTTCCGTAAGCTACAACGACGATCACGTCGGGATTCAGTGCTTTTAATTCTTTTTGAGAATTTTCATCCTTTAGCGTGGTAGGCTGAAAGACCTTTATTCCGTACTCCTCCGCGCAGACCTTAACGTCGGGCGGAGTAAGGATCTGCTTCCTTCCGACGGGCTTGTCGGGCTGTGTGAAAACAGCAAGGACATTGTGGTCGCTTTCGGCAAGTTTTCTGAGTGTCGGTACGGCAAAATCAGGCGTACCCATAAATACTACGTTCATTCTTCTTCCTCGTCATATTCGGGATAGATTCTCTCGCCGTTGTCGTCCTCGATATAACATTCGTCGGACAGATCGAGCTCGCCGTCGTTGTACTTTGAAATCTCGTCGGCTGTGAGCATACGCCTTACCTTGGAATCATAGAGAATGCCGTCGAGGTGGTCGAGCTCGTGACAGAAGGCTCTGGCGAGCAGTTCCTCACCGGTTATGGTGAATTCCTTTCCGTTTCTGTCCTGCGCCTTGACGGTGACGATGTAGGGGCGTTCGGCTATGCCCCACTTTCCCGGGAGGCTGAGGCAGCCCTCAAGTCCCACCTGTGTGCCGTGGGTTTCGATGATCTCAGGGTTTATCAGCTCGATAACTCCTTCCTCGGGATCGATCTCTATAACGACCACACGGCGGAGGATCCCGACCTGCGGAGCCGCAAGTCCGACGCCGCCCGACTGACGGAGCGTCTCCGTCATATCTTCAAGAAGCATAGCGAGCCTGTCGTCAAAATTAACAACGTCTCTGCATTTTTTGTTGAGGACGTCGTCGCCCTCTTTTACAATTTGTCTGAGTGCCATAAATACATCTCCGATCAAAATGACAGCGCGTTCATATCAACATACGCTGTTACGTTCTTATTTTCTTTTATAGAATTAAACTCAATAACCGAATCGGAAAGAAGCTTTCTGAATCGTTTGTCGTTTCTGCATTTAATAATAATCTTGTATCTGTACTTGTTGCTGACCTTAGCCACTGACGCGGGCGAAGGTCCCAGAAGCCTGAGAGGCATATCGGAGTATTCCGTCCCGGCTCTCGCGGTAAACAGTCTCATAAAGCTGTCGGAGGCTTTCATAACCGCGACGCGGTTGTCGCAGACAAAGCCCACCATACAGATATCCGCAAACGGCGGATAGAGCATAGCCTTCCGGATCGCTATCTCGCTGTTGAAAAAGCGTTCGTAATCCTGCTGAGCCGCCATTGAGATCACGTTGTTCTCGGGCGTTGCGGTCTGGATGACCGCTATGCCCTTTTCGTCTCCCCTGCCGCTTCTTCCGACTACCTGAGTGAGCAGAGAGAACGTCCGCTCGTAGCTGCGGTAGTCGTCGGCGTAGAGCATAGAGTCGGGGTTGAGAACTCCGACGAGCGTCACGCGGGGGAAGTTGAGCCCCTTGGCTACCATCTGGGTACCGATAAGAATATCGTACTGTCCGTCGGCAAACGCGGAAAGAAGCCGCTCGTGGGAGGACTTACGCATCGTGGAATCCGCGTCAAGCCGCAGGATCCTCGCGTCGGGAAGTAGGTCGTACAGTTCCTGCTCGATCCTCTGCGTTCCGGCTCCGCCGAATCTCAGCGACGGACTGTGGCAGGTAGGGCACTCGTTCCTGTATGGGATCGAATAGCCGCAGTAGTGGCACATAAGCCTGTTGTTGGCGCTGTGGTATGTAAGCGAAATAGAGCAGTGCGGACAGGTCACCGTCTCGCGGCAACCCGAGCAAACCGCGAAGGTGTTGTGACCGCGGCGGTTCAGAAGAAGAATGCTCTGCTTTCCGTTTTCTATATTGTATTCAAGGGAGTTCAGAAGCACACGGGAGAACGCGCTGTGATTGCCCTCGGCAATCTCCTCGTTCATATCCGCAACGATGACCTCGGGAAGAACGGCGTTTCCGTAGCGGTGCTTCAGCGTATTGAGCGAGTAGCGTCCCGTGACCGCGTGGTAGTAGGTCTCAACGTCGGGAGTAGCCGAGGACAGCAGAAGAAGCGCGCCGTGCTCGTTAACTCTGTATTTCGCGACCTCGCGCGCGTGATAACGAGGATTCGACTCTGACTTATAGGTGTGCTCCTGCTCCTCGTCAATGATGATCAGACCGATATCGCTGAGCGGAGCAAACACCGCCGAACGCGTGCCGACGGCGATTTTCGCCTTGCCCTTCAATACGCGCTTGTACTCGTCGAGCCGCTCTCCGAGGGATAGACCGCTGTGGAAAACAGCGACCTGTCCGCCGAACTTCGACTTGAAGATATTAATGAACTGCGGGGTGAGCGAGATCTCGGGCACCATTACAATTATGCCCTTATTCTCCGCGATTACACTCTCGATCAGCTTTAGGAAAACCGAGGTCTTACCCGAGCCCGTTATACCGTAGAGCAGGCTGACGGTGGGCTTTCCGCTCCTGTACTCCGCGAGCAGATTGTCGTATGCCTGCTGCTGTTCATCGGTAAGACAGACGGGTTTATTTTCCGTAAGAGAATTATTATCCTCTGTGCGGAAAACCTCGTCCTCATAGTAATACGCGAGATTCTTTTTTACGAGGTTGTCAACGACCGACGATGTCACGCCCGTAAAGTAGCAAAGCTCCTTTACCGAGGCGGAGCCCGCCGTCATAAGCACCTCGAGAACCTCGTTCTGCTTGGGGCTGAGCTTCACGCCGGAAGCGTCCGCGTCATCGTTGACCGCGACCATCTTCATAACCGCGTCGCCGACCTTGCGGAAAGCCTCGTCGCTCTTGCGAAGGAAACCGTCCTTAACGAGCTTTTCGGCAACCGAAACGTCGATCCCGAGCACGTCGCGGATCTTCTCTGCCCTGACGGGCTTTTTCTGAGCGAGCACATAATCGTAAACACTCAGCTCGCTGTCACTCAAAGGCTCGGTATCGCTGCCCTTTACCGCTGTATAAAGTGTGGTGATGTTGTAATTTATACCCGCGGGCAGCATAGCCTTTACCGCGTCGTAATAGGTGCAGAAGTAATGGTTGCGCATAAAATACGCGAGCCTCACCATCTCCTCTGTCATAACGGGAAAGG
>JAHLBL010000182.1 GCA_020625635.1 bacterium | reverse complement strand
ATCATCGAGCTTTACAGCAAAACCGTCACCTGCTCCTGCCGAAGCTGCGGTGGATTGATGGAAAAGCGCGTGTATTTTGAGGGGATGTGTCCGTACTGCGGAAGCTCCGACCTGACCGCGCAGGTCGTGTCGGGAGAGAGGCTTTACTTTATCAACGACAACACCACCCGAAAGCCGAACAACCCCGCCTATTACGAGGCAGCGCCCTTACAGAAAAAGCGGATCCGTTACGCTGTCTGCTTTGGTATCGAGTTGTTCTTTTTCCTGATTTTTCTGATAATATTTCTTACGATGGTAAACAATTACAATAACGAACCGTATTTCAGAGACATGTTCCGAAACAGTATAACATCGTACGAACTGTTTCAGTCAGGACTGCTGAACGCGATTATCTTTTTCGCGTTTGCCCTTGCCACGATCGTTCTGACGGCTCCGATAACCGTTGTACGGATGATGACGATTGAATCGGCACAGCGCTTCGCAAAGGATTTCGCGCAGTTTACGGGACCGTTTCTGACCTTGCAGGAGCTCGATCGGATACGGAAGGCAAATGGTTCTATCGGCAGTATTACGCCCGAAGATTGGTACAAAAGAATTGTGAGCGCAATTAAGGAAGGCTATCTGCGCGGCTGCTCTCCCGAAAAGCACGGCGGTGTGCTGCGTATCGCCCTCGCAAAACAAATCGTCAAAGACCGCTGCCCGGGCTGCGGCTCTCCGATGGTCGGAGCAGTCACAGAGAATTATCAGTGCAGCTACTGCGGAAGATTGATTACGGGCGTTATTCAAAAAAACAACAGTTGATCAAAAAGACCGGGCAACCCTTTCGGGCTACCCGGTTTCTCAGTTTTGGCGGTGCTACATGAGCGTTTGGCAACCATACCTCTTAAACCACTTTAATCTTTACCGTTAACCAGGCGGAGCCGTCGTCGTATTCATTGCGGGAAAAGAGGTGTACTCTCACGTCCACCTTAAGGGTTCTCTTCTGGTATTTGCCTTTTTTGAGAACGATCTCGCCTGTTTTCTCGTCCACCGAGATATTCTCGAACATCTCGTCGTCATCGTCGTCGCCGCTGAAGATATAGGCGCCGTCAAAGCTAAGGTCGCCGTCGGCGTCGGTGATGGTGAGGACGTTCAGCCTTACAGTCTTTTTCTTCAAGGTCGAAGCCTTTACCTTCTGGTTTTTCGCGGTGACAGTCATGGGGTTCTCAGGTCTCTCGACGCCGAAGTCGATCGTGAAGCCTGTTTCGATGTCCTTAAAGATACAGCCGTAGCCGCTCGCCATATACTCGGCTTGTGTGCCTGTTTTGCCGAGGAAAGTGAGCTTGAGCGGCGTTTCGCCCTCGTAGTCTTCATCAAAGCCCAAAATATCAACATTCTCCGCGCTCTCGGGGACTGTGATGCTCTCGAGATTTTTGCAGTATTCAAACACGTAGATACCCGTGCTTTTGAAGCCCTCGGGAAGCACTAAGCTTTTGAGCGAAGGGCAGCATCGGAAGGCGTAGGAGCTGATTTCCTTCACGCCCTTTTTGAGCGTTACGTCACTGAGGTTCGCGCAGTCCTGAAACATCGCTTCGCTTATGGTTTTCAGGCTTCCGGGAACGGTTACGCTCTCGAGCGCCGCGCAGCCCGCGAATGACTCTTCGCCTGCCTTTGTGACAGTGTCGGGGATAACAAAGCTCTTGTCCTCTTTGCCGATGGCGTACTGGATGAGCTTGGTTTTGTCCTTGCTGTAAAGGTTGCCGTCAACCGCCGTGTAGTACTTGTTGTTGGCGCTTACCTTGAACTTTTTGAGTTTTTCGGTGTCACTGAAAGCCTCTTTGCCTATGTAAACAACGCTTTTCGGGATCGAAACGCTCGTTATTTCTCTGTTATAAATGAACGCCATTTCGCTGATCGTGAGCGTGCCCTTTCGTATCTTGACGTCGCCCGAGGGTTTTGTGCCGCAGATCTCGTCGTCGTTGGCTTCGAGCAGATGCTTGCCGAGGTACAGCATACCGTCGTCCGTCCAGTTTTTCTTGTTGTCGTAGAAGCCTGTGCCCGCGAACGCGTCGTGGTGGATGTTCTTAACGCCCTCGGGAAGGTTGATCTTGTTGAGCTTGGGACAAAAGCCGAAGGCGAGGTACTCGATCTTCTTTACATTCCTGCCGAACTTTACGGTTTTGAGCCTCTTGTTCTTGAAGAACGCCGACGCGCCGATGCTCTTGACGCTGTCGGCGATCGTTATCTTCTCGATTGATCTCATATTTTTGAACGATTCGTCGCCGATCCGTGTGATACCTTTCTTGATGACAAGCTTTTTGGGCTTGTACTTGTTCCACTCGGCGCCGCTGTCGTACCAGTCGTCGTAATCATAGATAGGACCTCTGCCGAATACGGTGAGCGTCTTGGTCTTTTTGTTGAAGGTATAATCAATGTAGTTTTCTTTCTTCTTTGCCGCGTTCACCTGAGCTGCGGGCGCCACGGCAAATACGCTCATAAGCATTACCGCCGAAAGAATAATTCCGTTGATCTTTTTGAAAAGCTTCATTTTATTATCCCCTTTACAATTACTTTTTTGACTTTCCGATATAGTAGTGTCGGAAAGTAAAGGAAAAGTTTCAAGTTTTTTTAAAAAAATCCGTTCTGTGTTTTTCACAAAACATAACACGTTATATATATTAATTTTATCACATTTTTAGGAGTTTGATAACTTATCCTTTACAAGAAAAATTTAACCTTGCAAAATACGACTTCATTTGATATAATACATCTTAAATATTTATACTTGTAAAGGGGATGGCTTGATGTTAAACAAAAACTTCGACGAAAAATTCGGCAAGCAGGGTATCACCTTTGACGACGTGCTCCTTATTCCCGGAGAGTCCGACGTTGAACCCCGCAACGTGAGCGTAGACACCTACCTCACTAAGAAGATCCACCTTAACACACCGATTATGACGGCGGCGATGGACACCGTAACCGAGACGGCTATGGCGATCGCTATCGCGCGTGAGGGCGGTATCGGAATCATCCACAAGAATATGTCTATCGAGGCTCAGGCGGATATGGTTGACCGCGTAAAGCGCTCAGAGAACGGCGTTATCGCTAACCCGTTCTTCCTCTCCCCCGACAGCACCGTCGGCGACGCGGACGCGCTTATGGCTAAGTACAAGATAAGCGGCGTGCCCATCTGTGAGGGCGGAAAGCTCGTTGGTATCATCACCAACCGTGATATGCGCTTTATGAAGCCCGAGAACTTCGGTATGAAGATCAACGACGTTATGACGAGAGAGGACCTCGTGACCGCTCCCGTGGGAACCACGCTCGAGCAGGCGCAGGAGATCCTCCGCAAGCATAGAATAGAAAAGCTCCCGATCACCGACGGCAACGGTATGCTCAAGGGACTTATCACCATAAAGGACATCGAGAAGTCCGTTCAGTATCCTAACTCGGCGCGTGACGAGGGCGGCAGACTTCTCTGCGGTGCGGCTATCGGCGGTACAGCCGACGTGCTCGAGAGAGTTGCGGCGCTTGTTGAGGCAGGCGTTGACGTATGCTGTCTCGACTCCGCTCACGGCCACAACATCAACATCATCAACTCGGTCCGCAGAGTGAAGAAGGCGTTCCCCGACGTTCAGCTTATCGCGGGCAACATCGCTACGGCGGAGGCTGCCGAGGCGCTTATCGACGCAGGCGCGGACGCGGTCAAGGTCGGTATCGGTCCCGGCTCTATCTGC
The DNA here is from genome assembly GCA_020625635.1 of bacterium. Classification (GTDB taxonomy): domain Bacteria; phylum Bacillota; class Clostridia; order Oscillospirales; family Acutalibacteraceae; genus Ruminococcoides. Next base: position 128 of record JAHLBL010000182.1, on the reverse strand, counting down.
ACAACCAGAATCGTTGCGGGTATCGGCGTGCCCCAGATCACGGCTATCTATGACGCGGCGTGCGCGGCTTCTAAATACGGTATTCCCGTTATCGCCGACGGCGGTATCAAATACAGCGGCGACATCGT
>JAHLBL010000181.1 GCA_020625635.1 bacterium | reverse complement strand
TTTCATAGCTACGTCGCGGTTCTGGTACTGGCTTCGCTCAATCTGGCTGGCTACAACGATACCTGTCGGAATATGAGTAAGACGTACGGCTGAGGAGGTTTTGTTTACCTTCTGACCGCCTGCGCCGCTGGCGCGGTAAACGTCCATCTTGATATCCTCGGGATTGATATCAACATGAATATCGTCATTGATTTCGGGCATAACTTCGAGTGAGGCGAAGCTTGTGTGACGGCGTCCCTGTGAATCGAACGGTGAAACACGAACGAGTCTGTGAACGCCCGCCTCACTTTTGAGGTAGCCGTAGGCGTTTTCACCCTCGACAAGAAGTACGGCAGATTTAAGTCCCGCTTCATCGCCGTCGAGATAATCAACCGTCTTGACCTTAAAGTCGTGGTCGGCAGCCCATCTGGTGTACATTCTGTAAAGCATCTCCGCCCAGTCCTGAGCCTCGGTTCCGCCCGAGCCAGCGTGGAACGTGAGAATAGCGTTGTTCTTATCATACTCGCCCGTAAGAAGAGTTTTGAGTTTCTGCTTGGCAAGTTCACTCTCAACAGCCTCGACCTCGGAGAGAGCCTCCTCGTAAAGACCGTCGTCCTCTTCCTCATTCGCAAGCTCAATAAGAGCGTGAGCGTCGTCGTAATGAGCGACAAGCTTATTATACTCCTCGACCACGCCCTTGAGCGCGCCTGTTTTCTGGAGTACCTTCTGGGATTTTTCAATATCATCCCAGAACCCGGGCTCTGTTGCGCGGAGCTCCAGCTGCTGAATTTCAGACATCAGGGACTTCATTCCGAGCGCGTCGGACAGGTCGTCAATATCGGGTTTTGAGCTTTCAAGTCTCAACAGGAGTTCTTCAAACTGAACCATAAATATCCCTCTCAATTTCAGAATTACATATTATTATATCAAATTCGGTAAAAAATGTAAATATATTTTTATTTGTATTATATATTTGCTTTTTTGGTAAAAAGTGGTATAATAAACAAAATATAGTTTATTCAGGAGAAAATATGGAATTTAATAATCTTAAATGTCCTGTATGTGATGAACGCTTCAAGGACGGAGACGATATCGTTGTTTGTCCCGAATGCGGAGCTCCCCATCACCGCGCATGTTATGAAATAGAAAATCACTGTGCTTTTGAGGATAAACACGGCGAAGGCTTTGATTTCAAATCATATTCGTCCGAAAACCCCGACACCGAGGAATTTGACGCTGATGATGTCGTGATCTGTCCCAGATGCAAGACTGAGAACGAAAAAGGCTCATTCTACTGCAAGAGCTGCGGATTCCCCGTAGGCTTTCAGGACAACCACAGCAATCCCTATAACAACACGAACAATCAGCCGTTTAACAACACCTCAAACCCGTTCGCGGCAGCTTTTGATCCAATGGCTGGCGTAAACCCGAACGAGGATATGGGCGACGGCGTCACTGCAGGCGATATCTCAAAGTTTGTCAAGAACAACACACCTTACTTTATCAGAGTGTTCAAGAACATAAAGGACTTCAATAAAGGCAAATTCAGCTTTTGCGCATTTATATTCAGCGGCGGCTACCTGCTCTACAGAAAGATGTACAAGCTTGGTACGCTGTTCACATTTCTCAGCGTTATGCTTGTTATAGCTGAGACATATATTCTGAATTTCGCCATTTCCGATCAGGCAAAGTCGATTCTCTACCCCACTAACGGCAGCTACTCTTACACTAAGATTTTCAACTCCGTTCAGACGCTGAGCTTTAACGATCAGCTTATGATAATGATATCGGGACTATGCGTAATGCTTACTCTCGCTATCAAGATTTTGGTTGGAATTTACGCTAACAGATGGTACTTCAAGCACTGCAAGCAGAAAATCTCAGCCATAAAAAAGGAGACCGACGACCCGCAGCCCTTTATCGAAAAGGTCGGCGGAGTAAATACCGCTCTCGCCATGAGTATGCTGGCAGTGGTTGTTGTACTTGAATTTTTACCAATACCGATTTCAATATTTATTTAACAGGAGGTTTTTATGAAGATACGTAAAGCGATTATTCCCGCAGCAGGTTTCGGCACAAGAGTGCTCCCCGCAACAAAAAATATGCCGAAGGAAATGTTCCCTATTGTAGACAAGCCTACAATCCAGTACATCGTTGAAGAGGCCGTAAAATCAGGAATCACCGATATACTTATAATCACCAACCGCGGCAAAGGTCTGATGGAGGATCACTTTGACTACTCACCCGAGCTTGAGAGCGCTCTCGAAAAGAGCGGCAAGAACGAAATGCTCGCTCAGGTAAGAGAAATAGCTCAGCTCGCAGACATAACATTTATCCGCCAGAAGGAAATGAAAGGTCTCGGGCACGCTGTGCTCAAGGCTAAATCATACGTTGGAAACGAACCCTTCGCGGTTCTTTTCGGCGACGGTGTTATTGATTGTGACGGTACTCCCGCAATCAAACAGCTTATTGACGCTTACGGCGAATACGGCGAGGGCGTCCTCGGTGTAAAGAAAGTTCCCGAGAAGGATATCCACAAATACGGCTCGCTCAAGGTTGAGAACCTTCACGACAACGTATTCAAATGCACGGATATGGTTGAAAAGCCGCAGACAAAGGAAGAGGTTCTTTCTCTCTATTCCATCACCGACCGTGTTGTACTCCCTCCCTCGATTTTTGAAATTCTCGAGCGCACCGCTCCGGGAGCAGGCGGAGAAATCCAGCTCACCGACGCTATGAGAGAAATCGCAACGACTGTCGGAATGACTGCCGTCGAAATGAAAGGCAACCGTTTCGATATGGGCAATAAATTCGGCGTGCTTCAGGCTAACATCGAAATCGGACTCAAGCATCCCGAAACCGAAAAGCAGCTCAAGGCTTATATCAAGGAGCTTGCTAAAACCTTATAATATAACTTACGGGCTGTCACATCGTGACAGCCCGTTTTCAGCTTAATACCATATTTCAACCATACGCGGCTTTCTGTTTTCAAAAACAGTGTAGTGCTCAAAACCGCAAATTCTGGCTATTTCCATACCCTTTTCTATTCCTTTGGCGAGATCCTCTGTCCTATGAGCGTCGCTGCCGATCGTTATGTATTTGCCGCCGAGTTCGCGGAAACGCTTTACATAATTAATATCGGGCAGAGTTGTACCGATAGGCTTTGAAAGACCCGAGGTGTTGATTTCAAGAGCCTTCTCCCTCTTTATAAGCGCCTTGAAAATATCATCAATCGTTTCCGAGTAAACAGACAAATCAGGGCGTATATCTGTACGCTCGACTATGTATCTAAGCGGATAAGTAAGATGCGCGAGGCTGTCAAATTCGGCGTTCTCGGCTGTGTCGAGCAGCTCGTCAAAATATTTTCTGAACATCAGCGGAATGTTGACGTCGCTGTAGTCGAGAAAATAAAAATCCTCCTCGTCCTTAAGGTTATGGACTGACGCGAGAATAAAGTCGAAGTCGGCAATCTCAAGAGCTGATTTCGTGAGCTTAGGATAATGCATCGGCTCGCCGAGCTCAACGCCCTTTATAACATTCAGTTTGTCGCCAAACTTCTCGGAGCACCGCTCTGCGTCCCTGTATGAATCGGATATCATCTGCTTCATATTTCCGAACTGACTTTTCTCGCCGAGACGGATTTCGGGCGCTTCAAGATGGTCGGTTATCGCGAGAATACTAATACCCTTTTCGATTGCTTTTAAACATATTTCCTCTACAGAATTATTTCCGTCAAAGGAGTTATTTGAATGTACGTGTGTATCGCATAAAATTTTCATAATAATTTCCATAGCCTTTCCGCCCACAAACAGACATTGAAAATCTCAACAACCTTACCGTGGGCGGATAAGGCGTAAATGGAAATTCA
>JAHLBL010000180.1 GCA_020625635.1 bacterium | reverse complement strand
CCGCGTATCAGAGCGAGAGCTTTTATACCGCAATGTTCGGCGTAAACAATAAGGGAACCGACTTCTACAATATGGCGCTGAGAGATTTCGGCGAAGGCTTCGAGCCGATGATCTCAATTCTGAATCACGCGTGTGATACCGAGCTAAAGCGTCACAAGGCTACCGACAGTCTCGTCCTCTACAGCGGAGCCGAGCCCTACGCCTCGCGCTTTATCGCGGGAGAGAACAACACTCTCAAAAACTTAAAAGCTGCAAAAGGCAAAATCTTCAAGCACCCCGAGTATGTGAGCACGACTCTCTCCCCTAACGTCGCGAACAACTTCTACAGCAAGGGCGAGGGCGTGATGTACATTATCTACGCCGAGAAAACCGCGCTTGACAACTCTCCCTCGGGATTGATCGCGGCGCTGCACTCCGCCTTTGAGTACGAGCAGCTGCTCGCTCCGTGGTGCGAGTACGAGGTTATCGACGCAGGCGTGCGCTGGTTCGAGAACAGCGAGTGGAAGGACGAGTACGACGAGGATATAAGCGGTTATCAGCGCTACGTAAAGCTCAGACTTGTCGGAGGAAAGGACAGCCCCGATAAGCTCCCCACTCCCGAAATAAAAATAGAGAACGCTCCAAAAACAATGTACGTCAAGGCAAAGGCTGACATACAGCCCGACTTTATCAACACCTACGACCACAACGCAACATTCACAAGCAGCGACACGAAGGTCGCGAAAATCAGCAAATCTGGCAGGCTCACCGCCGTTAAGAAGGGCACCGCGACGATCACCGTCTCAAATTCCGAGACAACGTCCTCGTTTAAGATAACGGTCAAAAATCCCACGCTGAACAAAACAAAACGCACCATAAAGAAGGGCAAGAGCTTTGCTTTAAAAATCAAGGGCGGCGTCGGAAAGGCGAGCTTCAAATCGAAGAACAGTAAAATCGCTGCGGTCAGTTCAAAAGGCATAATCAAAGCAAAACAAAAGGGCAACACCGTCATCACGGTAAAGACGAACGGAATCACCCTTAAATGCAAAGTTAAAGTAATATGATTTTGATTACAAATAATAAATATGAATATTTCAAATCAAAATCCGCAACAATCTTCTTTACTGCGGCGCTTTAAGGAAAACTTGTCTGTTGCTCTCAGCGCCAGACCTTGATTCACCATATTAATTTTGTTACATATTAACTTATGTTTAGATATTTCTGTTCATAAAAATGACCTCCTATGGTATCTTCATTCTGCCATAGGAGGTTTTTCCGATATTTTTAGCCTAATCCATATTCATTAGCTGTATATTTTTTCATTTCTAAACCCTACTTTATCTTAATAAAGTTTCGGGGTCGGGTGATATCACAGTTTTTTATTATGCCGCTATCGCGACGTCGTATTTTGCGATGATATTATCGTACTCGTCTATGCTCTTTTTCATCAAGCCCATAAAGTCGCTCTCCGCGTACAGACCGTCGGAATTGGCGGTTATACCCTTAAAGTACATGGGAACTATTGAGGGATGCACTTTAAGGTCGAGAAGCGAAACGCTGCGCAGCTGGTCGGTCGTCTGGTACACCAGATCGACGGTACAGAACTTTTTGCCCTGCGCGTCCTTCCAGCGGCTGAAAACAAGCTTGGAGCCGATCGGAGTTTTGGCTTCTATCGCGCCGGGAAGCTCATAATCCTCAGCTCCCATAGCCGCGAGAAGGCTGCCGATGTTGGAGTCGTGTCCGCACAGGAAGGTAAATTTACGTCCGTCCGTGGTCAGCTCCTTGTTGATTTCCTGAAGCAGAGGATGCGCTACGTTCGACGCTATCAGCGGCGCAGTAAAGAGTACATCGCCGTAAACGTCCTTGACCTCGGAAACCTGCTTCCACTGATTATATGTCAGATTCTTTCCGAAAGCGGCTTCAACCGCTGTGGGAGCCTCGTAATACTGGAGCACAAGCGCGTCGCTGACGGAGCAGGCGGTTTTGAGAGTACCCTTGACGGACGGCTCGGCGTTCACTTTCAGAACTATCTCGGAATCATCGGTGCTGAACGCGGAAACTTCGCCGTTTTTATATGCCTCGGAGTTTTCTAAATCAATGATGTCCGAAATCATTTTATAATTATCGGAGAGTCCCTTTACCTTGTCGGAGTACAGCTCCCAAATCTGCTTTTCAGCATCGGCGCTGTATTCGGGATTGCAGAACGTCAGCTGAGGAGTAAACACGGGATTCATTGTGTTAAACTCGCCCTTGGTCTCGATCTCGGTCTTTGCCGTAGGAAGCATACCCGCTGTGAAATACTTCGCGGTCGCGATCGTGCGCTGCTTTGAGTTCGCGTAAACGCGGACCTCTCCCTCGTCAGGATGATAGTTCTCGGGGATAAGCTTTTCGGACTCGAGCCATTTGCGGAAATACTGTCCCATTTCGGTTTCAAGAACACCGCCGCGCAGTGAGAGCTCGCTGGCGTTTGACGACCAGTCGAACCACTTATAGGGCGTTATCGTTCCGAGCACGGAGCCTCCCGAGCTAAGCGGAGCGCGAATGTTATGTCTTGAGAACACAACTACCTGCTCGAGCTCATAGCCGTCGCGCGACAGACTGCCTACGGGAACGATCGGCTCGTCCTCGGGCGCTTCGCTCTTTGCTTTTTTTACGGTCAGAGACAGAGAGCCGCTCAGCTTCTTTCCTTTAGCGTTTTTCGCCTTGGTTGTTACCGTGATTTTCGCGGTTCCTGCCTTTTTCGCAGTCACCCTGACATTGCTTCCGCTGACCTTTACCGTAGCGACAGAGGTCTTGCTTGACTTTGCGGTAAAGAGCTTGGACGCTTTTCCGCTGACCTTTACCGTTACCTTGAAGCTTTTTACTGACGTCTTTTTATCGGCAGGGATAGTAACGGTCGCCTTTTTCGCAATAGCGATCGACTTTACGTATTTCTTTGCCGTCTTTGCCTGCGCGCCCGCGCCGAAAGCGGAGCACGCGAGAACCGCGCAAAGTAATACGCTTAATGTTTGCTTGATTCCTTTCATTTTTTCTCCTCCTTTGAGTTTTGTTTTATTTTATCATATATCGTCCGATAAATCAAAAGGTTTACTATCAAATCGGCGTAATATCGTCGATACAATCCTGTATTATCCTTTTCTCGTCTGCGCCGACTATGTCCAGCCCGACCGCCTTTATCAGCTCAACGTCCGATATGCCGTAAAACGACTGAGCCAGCGCCTTAACGTATCCGAACCCGTATTCACCGGGAAAAAAGCAGCCTCCCGCGGTAGTTACGTAATACAGCTTTGAAGCTCTGCACAAGCCTACGGGAACGCCTTCCTCCGAATAACGGAAGGTTATTCCCGTAACGTTGATTTGCTCAAAATACTGTTTGAGCGCGGCGGGAAAGGACAGATCCCAGAACGGAGCCGCGATAACAACAGTATCCGCTCTTGCGAACTGCCGCGCGAGAGAAAACATCGGGTCGTCAAAAGCGCCCGACAGTACGAGCTTATCGCGCTTCAGTAAAAAATCTTCGTCAGCATTCGGAAAAACGATTTCCGACAAGCGGATTTCTTCGACCTGTTCACCCGTTTCGGACAGCAGGTAATCCGCTATCTTTTTTGTGCGAGATTCCTTACGCACACATGCGTTGATATACAGTATCATTGTTTCCGGTCCTCCAATCCAATATTATTGCAAATTGCGGTTTTTCCGATATTATTATACACGAAACCTAAACAGAAAAACAATAGATTTACGGAAAGAAAGATGTTCCGTTTTGGAAACATCAAAAATACACCCCTTGCGGTTTGCAAGGGGTGTACGAGTAGATTATACCTTTGAGGTATATTTACGCTTTCTTTTTAGCCTCGTTGCTTATGTCACCTGTTTTGTGAATTACGGGGCCCTG
>JAHLBL010000018.1 GCA_020625635.1 bacterium | reverse complement strand
GCACAATTTATCTGTAGATGATATCCTCACGCGAAGGACCGTTCGATACCATGCCGATATGTACACCGATTTCTTTCTCAGCAAACTCGATATAGTCGCGGCACTCCTTGGGGAGATCCTCATACTTTTTAATGCCCGTAACGTCGCACTTCCAGCCCTTGAGCTTTTTAAGCACAGGCTTGCATCTTTTGAGCTTTGTGGTGCTCGGGAAATAGTCTATTACCTCACCGTCGAGCTCGTAGGCTACGCAAATGGGGATCTCATCAAGATATCCGAGAGCGTCAATAACGGTGAACGCAACAGTAGTTGCGCCCTGAACCTGACAGCCGTAACGGCTTGCGACAAGGTCAAGCCAGCCCATACGACGGGGTCTGCCTGTGGTTGCGCCGTATTCGCCGCCGTCTCCGCCGCGGTTGCGGAGCTTCTCAGCCTCTTCGCCGAAGATTTCCGAAACGAACTCACCCGCGCCTACAGCGCTTGAGTAAGCCTTTACGACGGTGATGACCTCTTTGATTTCATAGGGAGGGATACCCGCGCCTACAGCGCCGTATCCCGCGATGGTGTTCGAGGAAGTAACCATCGGATATATACCAAAATCGGTATCCTTTAGAGAACCGAGCTGACCCTCGAGGAGGATATTCTTGCCCTCGCTGAGAGCCTGACGCATAAAGCGGAACGAATCGCCGACATAAGGCGCAAGCAGCTCCTTGTACTCCATAAGCTTGTCAAAAACCTCGTCAACGGTGATTTCCTCTTTGTTATATAGGTTTCTGAGAGTAGCGTTCTTAATCTCAACGGCGTGAGCGATTTTCTCTTTAAGGCTGTCTACATCATCGTAGAGCTCGTTTATCTGGAAACCGATTTTGCTGTATTTATCGGAATAAAAAGGCGCGATTCCGCTCTTTGTAGAGCCGAAGGAATTCTTTCCGAGACGCTCTTCCTCATAGCAGTCGAACGCCACGTGATAAGGCATAACGATCTGAGCGCGGTCGGAAACGAGAACATTGGGCTCGGGAACTCCGCGCGACTTGAGCTCAGCCATTTCTTTAACAAAATTCTCGACACTGAACGCAACGCCGTTGCCGATAACATTGGTGATATTACTGTGAAAAACGCCTGACGGGAGCTGATGAAGAGCGAATTTTCCGTAATTGTTTATTATTGTATGTCCTGCGTTTGCGCCGCCCTGAAAACGAACTACAACGTCGCTGTCGTTCGCGAGGACATCGGTGATTTTTCCCTTACCTTCGTCTCCCCAGTTAGCGCCTACAATAGCTTTTACCATTGTCTTTCTCTCCTATCAGACATTTATCTCGGGCTTTTCCGATTCAATGTCACTGTATTTTTCAAGCACGGGAGCGACCTCTTCCTTAAGGAAGTCCTCAGTCTGCTCCTTGGCTCTGCCTGTATATTTTTCGGGCTGAAGAATCTTTTCAAGCTCTTCAAGCGTTACGCCGAAAGCCTCGTCAGCCGCGATCCTCTCGAGCAGGTCGCAGTCGCCGCCCTCTTCCTTGATAACCTTTGACGCAGCCATAGAGTGCTGGCGGATTTTCTCGTGGAGTACCTGACGGTCGGCGCCGCGGTATTTTACGGCGTCCATCATAATGTTCTCGGTAGCCATAAACGGAAGCTCCTTGCGGAGTCTCGCCTCTATAACCTTGGGATAAACAACAAGTCCGTCCGCGACATTAGCGTAAAGATTAAGGATACCATCAACGGCAAGGAACGCCTCGGGAACGCTGAGACGCTTATTCGCGCTGTCGTCCAGTGTGCGCTCGAACCACTGTGTAGCCGAAGTAAAGTAGCCGTTAAGCACGTCAACCATCACATAACGGCTGAGCGAGCCGATTCGCTCGCTGCGCATCGGGTTGCGCTTATAAGCCATAGCCGACGAACCGATCTGATTCTTCTCGAACGGCTCCTCAACCTCTTTAAGATGCTGAAGAAGTCTGATATCGTTTGAGAATTTCGAGGCAGACTGCGCGATTCCCGCGAGCACGTTCAAAAACTGCGAGTCTATTTTTCTCGAATAGGTCTGTCCCGAAACCGCGTAACAGCCCTTGAAGCCCATTTTTTCGGCGATTTTTCTGTCGATAGCCTTGCACTTCTCGTGGTCGCCCTCAAACAGTTCGAGGAAGCTCGCCTGTGTACCAGTCGTACCCTTTGAGCCGAGGAGCTTCGCCTTTGAGAGCTGATACTCAACGTCCTCAAGGTCAAGAAGAAGATCCTGAATCCACAGTGTAGCTCTCTTTCCTACCGTTGTAGGCTGAGCAGGCTGGAAATGAGTAAAGGCAAGCGTGGGCAGCGCCTTGTATTCATCAGCAAACTTGCTAAGATTCCTGATAACGGTGATAAGCTTATTCCTGACGAGCTTCAGCGCCTCAGTCATAATTATAAGATCGGTGTTGTCACCGACATAACAGGAGGTCGCGCCGAGATGAATGATTCCCTTTGCGTCGGGACACTGCTGACCGTAGGCGTACACATGGCTCATAACGTCGTGACGCACGAGCTTCTCGCGCTCTTGAGCGACTTCATAGTTGATGTCGTCCTGATGCTCCTTAAGCTGGTCGATCTGAGCCTGTGTTATAGGGAGCCCGAGCTCCATTTCAGCCTCGGCAAGAGCGATCCAGAGCTTTCTCCATGTTCTGAATTTCATATCGGGAGAAAAGATGTATTTCATTTCTTTTCCCGAATAACGTACGGAAAGTGGACTTTCATAAGCGTTTCTGTTCATTAATCTTCCTCCTTTGAGGCACATATTTTATCTTCGTCAAAATTCATTCCACCGCGCTCCTTGCCTTTCAGCGTAACCTTGGTTGTAGCGGCGGGATATCTGCCCGAGAAGCACGCGTCACAGTAGCCGCAGGGCTTATACCCGAGCATTTCATCAAGAGAATCGGCGGGAAGATAACCGAGCGTGTCGGCTCCGCTGAGCTTGCAAATCTCGTCAATCGAGTGATTGACAGCGATAAGCTCTCCTCTTGACGGTATATCTGTTCCGTAATAACACGGCCACAAGAACGGCGGCGAGCTGATTCGCATATGAACCTCTTTGGCTCCCGCGGCTCTGAGCATATTAGTTATACGGTCTATAGTAGTTCCGCGGACGATACTGTCGTCGATTACGACAACTCTTTTTCCGCGAATCATATCATTGATCGGATTGAGCTTGATTCGCACTGATTTCATACGCTCGCTCTGGGACGGCTTTATAAACGTCCTTCCGATATATCCGTTCTTTACGATTCCCTTTTCGTAGGGGATTCCCGATTCCTCGGAGTAGCCGATAGCGGCGTCGATTCCCGACTCGGGAACGCCGATTACCATATCAGCTTCGACAGGGAACTCTCTTGCGAGGATCCTGCCCGCCTGTTTTCTCGCCTCATAAACGCTTATGCCGTCGATCATACTGTCCGTACGGGCAAAATAGATGTACTCGAAAATACACAGCGACTTTTTACAGGTCGTATCGAACATAACGCTCCTTACGCCGTTTTTATCGACAATAACCATTTCTCCTGGTTCAACATCGCGTACAAACTCGGCTCCGCACGCGTCAAGCGCCGCGGATTCACTGGCAAATACGACGGTACCGTTGAGCTTTCCCATACATAGCGGACGGAAGCCGTGAGGGTCACGCGCGGCGATGAGCTTGGTCGGGCTCATCACAAGCAGCGAATACGCTCCCTCAAGATGCTTTAACGCAGCCTGAAGCGCTTCCTCGGCGGAATGTGTTCTGAGACGTTCACGGGCTATACAGTAACATATAACCTCGGAATCTATTGTTGTCTGGAAGATGGCTCCTTTTTTCTCGAGCTCGCGTCGGATCTCAACAGCGTTGGTAAGATTGCCGTTATGCGCAACAGCGAGCGTACCCTTAACATAACGCATAACAAGCGGCTGTGCGTTTTCGAGCACAGAGCCGCCTGCTGTTGAATAACGGACATGCGATACAGCCATCTGTCCGTTTAATGATTCAAGAATCGAGTTATTGAAGACCTCTGAAACAAGTCCCATATCCTTGCGGTAATTCATAACACCGTAATCGGATACAGCTATGCCGCAGCTCTCCTGTCCCCTGTGCTGCAGGGCAAGAAGCCCGTTATAGCACGCGTAGGCAGGATTCAATGAGCCGTCACTATAGATACCGAATACTCCGCATTCCTCGTGGAGTCCCTCTTTGGGGAGATTATCAAAGCAAAAATTCAAAGGGTTCACTCTCCGTTAAAAAATAAGAAAACAATCAGTCGGAAAGACCAACGCGCTTCATCATCTCGGCGTAAGCATCCTCAACGCCGCCCATATCACGACGGAAACGATCCTTGTCGAGCTTCTCCTGAGTGTCCATATCCCAGAAGCGGCAGGTGTCGGGAGAAATCTCATCAGCGAGAAGGATCTCACCGTGGAAACGACCGAACTCTATTTTGAAGTCAATAAGGTCTACGTTGACGCTCTTGAAAAAGTCAATCATAACCTCGTTAACCTTGTAGGCATATTCGGAAATCTTTGCGATCTCCTCTTTTGTAGCAGCGCCGATAGCATAGATCTGGCTCTCGTTGATCATCGGGTCGCCGAGGTCGTCGTCCTTAAGACAGAACTCGAGCGTAGGACATTTGAGCAGTGTGCCCTCGGGAACGCCGAAGCGCTTGGAGAACGAGCCCGCCGCCTTGTTGCGGATAATAACCTCAAGGGGAACAATCTCAACCTTTTTGAGAAGTGTTTCACGGTCGCTGAGCTCCTCAACATAGTCGGTGGGAACACCCTTTGTCTCAAGAAGCTTGAACATGAAATTGCTCATACGGTTGTTAACAACGCCTTTTCCGACGATAGTACCCTTCTTCTCGCCGTTAAACGCTGTAGCGTCGTCCTTGTAAGAAACGATACAATAATCATCGTTATCGGTAGCGAAAACCTTTTTTGCTTTACCTTCATACATCTGTTCCATTTTTTCCATTTCAGTATCCTCCGTAACATAAAAAGATTATATAATGAAATAGTTTGACGCATATATTATATAACATTATAAGGGCTTAAAAAATTCGAAAAATGAATTAAAATTACTTTTGGAGAGTTAATTAAAAAATCCCTGATAAGTAATGATTTTTTATGTCAATTGACAAATGAAGAAAACAAGGTTATAAATAATTCTTGATTTTTATATCGCGATGATGTATAATAGCATAGCAACACGCCGGTGTGATGGAATTGGCAGACGTAGCGGACTCAAAATCCGCCGGTAGCGATACCGTACCGGTTCGAGTCCGGTCACCGGCACCAGAAGAGTGTTCATAACGCATTATGTTATGAGCGCTCTTTTTTCTTAACTGTTTGGATATTAATACTGCAACACGGTAGATTTGGCAGACTTCTGGTAGAGCAGTTTTAAAGGAACTCTACCACTCAAAAACAGCATAACCAAGCCGTTTTTATGGAGATTAGTAGACTTGGTAGACTTGTTTTCAACTTTTTGGAAAGATTTTTAAAAACAGAGTAATCAAGTTATAAATAAAAATATTTATAATAAAGTCAGATTTTGGTCTACCAACTCTACCAAATCTACCAAATCTACCAACCGCTAACAACTCAGCATCTTAAACCCGAAGTATACAGACGCTCTTTTTTATAAAAAGGTTGCAAAGAACGGCGAAATTTGATACAATGATAAAAATTTTCAAAGGAAGTAAAGCGATGAAGCACAAGAATCTTATTGACCTCGAATATATGACAACGGAACAGCTTGAACAGACTATCCGACTTGCGAGGATAATAAAGGACAAGCCCGATATATATAAACACGCCTGTGACGGCAAGATCATGGCAACTCTGTTCTATGAGCCGTCAACAAGAACTCAGATGTCCTTTCAGACTGCTATGCTGAGGTTGGGAGGAAAGATCATCGGTTTTGACAATCCGCTCAACTCCTCGGTAGCCAAGGGCGAGAACATCAAAGATACAATCACGGTAATAAGCAGTTACGCTGACATTATAGCTATGCGTCATCCTACAGAGGGCTCCGCCAAGGCGGCTTCTCTGTACAGCAGCGTTCCGCTTATCAACTGCGGCGACGGCGGTCACTTCCACCCTACTCAGACTCTCACCGATGTTGTTACACTTGATTTTGAAAAAGGCAGACTTGATAATCTTAAAATCGGTCTCTGCGGCGACCTGCTCAACGGCAGAACAGTCCACTCGCTTATAAAGACAATGAGCCACTTTGAGGGCAACAGCTTTGTACTTATTTCCACAAAAGAATTATCTGTTCCTCAGTATATCAAGGATATACTCGACAACGCGGGCTGTGAATACACCGAGGCTGACAACCTGAAGGACGCTATTTCCGATTTGGACGTTCTTTATATGACAAGAATACAGAGAGAACGATTTTCCAGCGAGGAGGAGTACCAGTCCCAGAAGGGCGTTTTCGTGCTCGATACGGAAAAACTCGCTCTGGCTAAAGAGGATATGATCATCCTCCACCCGCTTCCGAGAGTTGATGAAATCGCGATTGAGGTCGACGACGACCCCAGAGCCTGCTACTTCAAACAGGCTGAATACGGAATGTACGGCAGGATGGCGCTGATCGTCCTTCTGTTAAGACCTGAGGGTTCATTCTCATTCAAAACTCCCGACCCGATCATCCGTACGGACAGAATCTGCTCCAACCCGAAATGTATCATCACGGATCCCCAGCAGTATTATCTGCCGAAAAACACATACGAAAAAGACGGTAATATATGCTGCGACTACTGCGACCGTATAATATAATCAAAATGGGAAGGCTCAAAACAAACGAGCCTTCCCTTTAATTAAATTGCTGTAGTTAAAAATTACAAGTTATAAGGATAAGGACAATGTGATTTTTGAAAGCGTTGTGTTCAACTATACTACTTTCCGCTTTTCACTTAATACTTATCACTATTTAATTGCATTTGTACATACGGGGCTGCTCTTTTAGTTGAGCCAGCCTCCTTTACTGTAAAAAAAAGGGTGTCCCGAAAGACACCCTTAATATGTATTTTAATTACTCCGCAGCCTCTTCAGCGGGAGTCTCGGTTGAAGCGACAACATCTTCCTCTACAGCGGGAGACTCTGTGGAAGCAACAACTTCCTCCTCAGCCTCCTCAGCGGGAGCAGGAGCAGCCTCTTCTGTGGGAAGGAGAGCACGGATTGAAAGGCTTACGCGCTTCTTGTCGAAGTCTATAGCGATGATCTTAGCCTGTACCTTCTCGCCTACGGAGAGAACATCCTCGGGTTTCTCGATACGCTTGTTGGCAATCTGGGAAATGTGGATAAGACCGTCAATTCCGGGGATCACGTTAGCGAACGCTCCGAAGGTTGTAAGACCAACGATCGTAGCCTCAACAACAGTGTCAACGGGATAATCACGGCGGAGAATCTCCCACGGATTAGCGTCGGGATCCTTGTAGCCGAGAGAAATCTTCTTTGTCTCCTCGTTGATGTCCTTGATGTAAACGTCAACCTGATCGCCTACGCTGACAACCTCTGAGGGATTCTTGATGTGTGTCCATGACAGCTCGGAGATGTGGATCATACCGAATACGCCGCCAAGGTCAACAAACGCGCCGTAGCTTGTGAGGGACTTAACTGTACCTGTGTAGTGCTTGCCTACTTCGCAGTTCTCCCAGAACTCTGCTCTCTGAGCAGCGCGCTGCTCGCGGAGAACGGCACGGATAGAACCGACAACTCTTCTCATTCTGCCGCGCTGTGAAGCCTCGATAAGTCTGAATTTAACTTCCTGACCAACGAGATCGTCGAGGCTCTCGTCCTTTGTGGCTGTAGCCTGTGACGCGGGAATAAATACACGGTTGTCGTTATACATAACGATTACGCCGCCCTTGACGACGCTTACGACCTTACCTGTAAGGATTTCATCAGTCTCAGCAAGTGCCTTCAGCTCTTCCCAGCCCTTCTGAGCGTCAACTCTGCGCTTTGAGAGCATAATAGTACCCTCAACGTCGTTGGTTTTCATGATAAGAAGCTCTAACTCGTCGCCTACCTTAACAACGTCCTCGGGCTTAACCGAAGGATCGTTCGAAAGCTCGTCGGCAGGAATAAAGCCCGACTGTTTTCTGCCCACATCAACGATTACTTCGTTGGGAGCAATGCTGATTACTACGCCTTTTACCCTCTCATTAGTATTTAAATTTTTGAGGGATTCCTCAAGCATCTCCTCAAAAGATTCTGTTGTTTCAACAGTTGTTTCGCTGGATTTGATTTCTTCACTCATTATATCCAGTACCTCCTTTATTATCCTTGCCGGTGTTGAAGCCCCGGCAGTTACACCGATTGAACGTGAAATACTAACGAGAGACTTATCTAACTCCTGCGCCGTCTCAATAAGACAGGTGTTCTTGCACCTCTTGCTGCAAATATCGTAGAGCTTGGCGGTATTCGAGCTATGGCGGTCGCCGATAACTATCATTAAGTCGGATTCGGCGGCTATGCGGTCCGCCTCTTCCTGTCGTTCAGATGTAGCTTTACATATTGTATCAAATATTTTCGCATTTGTATAGACCTTTTTTGCAGTTTTTATACATTTTTTCCATTCTTTTTTTGAAAAAGTTGTCTGTGAAACTATAAAAACGTCGCTATTTTTCTCTAAAGGAATATTGTCGATCAAACGCAAAAGTTCTTCCTCGTTGTTAAAAGTATAACAAGGGCTTTCGCAATGCCCTATTATACCCTTTACCTCGGGGTGATCCTTGTTGCCCGCGATAATAACAGGTGTATTTTCAAGGCTTGCCTTTTTCACTATGTTATGAATCTTCTTAACAAACGGACAGGTAGCGTCAACACAGTCGAGCCCGAGCCCGCTGATCTCTTCCATAACGGCTCTTGAGACTCCGTGCGAACGGACAACGATCGTCGTATCCTTCGGGCACTCGCTCACACTGTTTACGGCGTTGCAGCCTCTTTCCTCGAGCTCGCGCACCATCTCCATATTGTGGATAATCGGACCGAGTGTGCAGACCTTCTTTCCTTCATCAAGAAGGTCGTAAACTATATCGACCGCGCGGTTCACTCCAAAGCAAAAGCCCGCGGTTTTCGCGACTGTGATCTTAGTGTTTTGAGTATTCATTGAGGTCGTTTTCTCTCATTTCCTGGATTTTGCCCATTACAATCTTTCCCGCGTTTTTAAGTGCGCGGCGATCTATGGAATCAAGCCCGAGCTCCTCAACGGAAATCGGATCGGAAAAATGTATAATTCTTTTAGCGAATAATTTTCTCTTGCCGATTTTAGTAATGCAAGTCGGAACGACGGACGCTCCTGTCTGCTGGGCGATTACAGCAAATCCGCTGCGCGGGCGCATAAGCTCGCCTGTTTTACTTCTTCCGCCCTCGATGAAGATCGTCATAAGGTTGCCTTCGTTGATTATATCCTCACCGTTTTTTATTGCTTTACCGTCTCCCGCTCCCCTCTTTACAGGGAAAGCGCCGAGGTGGCGGATAATAAACGCGAAAATTTTATTTGAAAAGAGCTCGTCCTTAGCCATAAAGTTAAGACGTCTTTTCTGTCCCAATCCGAGGAGGACGGGATCCGCGAAGGACATATGGTTGGAAGCGATGATATATCCCTTGCCATCGTTCGGAATATTGTTTTTATTAATAACCTTATAGCGGTAAATCAGCTTATATATAGGAGCGCAGACAGCTTTTCCTACCGCGTAAAACGCCTTAGACTGCCCCATTACTGTTCTCCTTGATGATTTTTACGATAAGGTCGATGCTGCCTTCGAGGTCGATTTCGGTCGTATCGGCAAGAACCGCGTCGTCAGCCTGTTTCAGCGGAGCAATAGCGCGGTGTGAGTCATTGTAATCCCTTGTCTTTACATCCTCAAGGATATCCTCGTACTTGACATCCATACCCTTTTCCACAAGCTCCTTGTAGCGTCTCTCAGCGCGAGCCTCGGGAGAAGCTGTCAGGAAAATCTTCACCTCAGCGTCGGGCAGAATAACAGTACCGATATCTCTGCCGTCCATAATAACGTTATCCTTTTTAGCCATATCTCGCTGTAAATCAAGAAGGAACGCGCGCACTGCGGGAACAGCGGAGATCTTTGAAGCCATCATCGAAGCCTCGGGGGTTCTGATAAGTCCCGAAACGTCTTCACCGTTGAGCAGAACTATCTGTTCGCCCTTATCGTTAAAAGCGAGCTCTACGGTAATGCTCTCGAGGAGTTTATCTACCGCTTCACCCTCAACGGGCTCAACTCCCGCGCGTGAAGCCGCAAGCCCTACCGTACGATAAAGCGCGCCTGTATCAATGTAGATAAAGCCGAGCCTTTTTGCGGCGGATTTTGAAATTGTACTTTTACCTGCGCCCGCAGGTCCGTCTATTGCGATTGCTATTGACATAATAATCTTTACCTCTCTTATTATTTATACGTTGAACGCGGCGTTTTCACCCGCGAGTTTTCCTGTAGACCACGCGATAACGAGGTTGAAGCCTCCCGTATACGCGTCGACATCGATTACCTCACCCGCAAAGTACAGACCTTTGACGAGCTTGCTTTCCATGGTTTTGGGATTTATTTCATTCACCCTTACACCGCCCGAGGTTATAATCGCTTCCTCGATAGGTCTCGGCGACGAAATCGGAACGGTAAAATCCTTCAGAACAGCGAGAAGCTTCTTACGCTCCTCTCTGGTAACTGAGTTGCATTTTTTGTCCGCGTCAATCCCCCACCTGTCAAGAACAACAGGTATCATTTTTCTCGGAAGGAGAGCAAAAAGCGAATTCGAGACGGATTTATTGATGTTGTCTGCAAAATCCCTCTGCAATCTCAAATCAAGCTGTTCCTCGCTGAGCGCGGGCTTCAAATCGATATGAGCGCAGTAGCCCGACTCATAATCGTCCATATTACAGCTTGCGGAAAGCACTGTCGGTCCCGAAATGCCGAAATGAGTGAACAGAAGCTCACCAAAACCATTATATATCGTTTTTCCGTTTTTATCAAGAATCCTGAGCGATATATTTTTCAGAGAAAGCCCCTGCATTCTCTTACAGTCGGGATCGGGACTTTCGAGCGGAACGAGTGAAGGCTTTATGTCCGCTATCGAATGACCGAGCTTTGAAGCGAGCCTGTAGCCGTCACCAGTAGAGCCCGTACGCGGATAACTCGCACCGCCCGTGGCGATTATCAGTGCGTCGCAACTGTAACGCTTCCCGTCGGCGACTACGGCTTTTACAGCACCGTTCTCGGCTTTTACATCACTGACCGCGGCGTTTACGATCCGCGCTCCGTTATCGGTCGCGAAACGGTGCATAGTATCTACGACGTCAACCGCCTTATCGGACACGGGAAACACCCTGTTTCCCCTCTCGACCTTCGTTTTGAGTCCGTGTTCCTCAAAAAACGCGATTATATCCTCGGGCGGGAAGGAGTTCAGAGCGCTGTAGAGAAATTTCGGATTTCTCGGCACGTTCTGCATAAACGTCGGGACATCACAGTCATTCGCGAGATTACAGCGTCCCTTTCCCGTAATCATTATTTTTCTGCCGACACGCGGCATCTTCTCGATAACGGTAACGTCTGCGCCGTAATATGAAGCCCAGCCCGCAGCCATAAGTCCCGCGGCTCCTCCGCCGACAATTATTACCTTACCCATTTATAGAGGGTTCGGTAGTGAGCGTATCATAAACGCCCTGATGGTTCCATACCTTTTCGAGCTCCTTAAAGGTCTCTGTAACCTCTTCCTTTTTCTCAAGAACGGTAGCTACAATAAGAGCGTTTATAAGGCTGAGCGGAGCCACAAGCGAGTCAACGACCGACGCCATATCGCTTCTGGCGATGAGGACCTCATCCGAAGCCGATACAAGCGGCGATACCATACTGTCGGTAATAGCGATAACATTAGCGCCCCTGTCTCTCGCGAGCGTCATCGACTCAACCGCCATCGTGCTGTAACGAGGAAAGCTGATACCAATCATAACGTCGCGCTCGTCAATTCTGAAAAGCTGCTCATAGGTATGAGTTTTTGAGGTATCGGTAATTACGCGGACATTATCAAAAATCAATCCGAAATAATAACCGAGGAACTGTGCGAGAGAAGCGGTTGAACGCACGCCGAATATAAAAATCCTGCGCGCCTTAACAATCGACTTGACAGCTTTGTCAAAATCCTCGTGAGAGGTCTCCTCGAGTGTACGGCGGATCTTGTCGATATCCTGGTTCATAATAGCGTCAAGCACGTTGTTGTTGCCTATGCGGTTGGTTGTAACGTCGATTCTCTGAACAGAGGTCAGCTTATCGCGGATCATCTCCTGCATAGCCTTCTGGAGCTTCGGATAGCCGCTGTAGCCGAGCTCGGTAGCAAAACGCACTACCGTACTCTCGGACACGCCGACGGTCTGACCGAGCTTCGACGCTGTCATAAACGCGGCGCGGTCGTAATGCTCCTCTATAAAATTAGCAATACGCTTCTGTCCCTTGGAAAACGTATGCATATTAACTTCAATTCTTGAAAGTAAATGTTCTGTCATTTTCACTCTTCCTTTGATTGAATTCATCCACAATCTAAATCTCTTTCATTTTATCATTAAATCCTGCAAAATTCAACGGTTTTGCAAGATGTTTTAATTAATTTTGCAAGTTTGAGTATTTTTACCATCATAATCTTGCATTGTTTATTTTAATATGGTAAAATTATCAAAACCCGACAAAAACAACGGAGGAAAATATGATTGCTATAATTGATTACGGCGCGGGAAATGTGCAAAGTGTATATAAAGCGCTTAAATATATCGGATGTGATTGTAAGATCACAAGGGACAAAAATGAAATAATTAATGCAAACGGAGCGATTTTACCCGGTCAGGGCTCGTTCGGCGACTGTATGCGCAGTATGATTGAATACGATATAAGGGACACCGTTCTTGATTTTATCAGGAGCGGAAAGCCGTTTCTCGGAATATGTGTCGGCTTACAGCTTCTTTTTGAAGGAAGCGAGGAAAGCGAGGGCACCGAGGGAATCGGCGTGTTCAGGGGCAAGATAAAGAGGATCCCGAACGGCGAAGGGCTGAAAATCCCTCATATGGGCTGGAACAGTCTCAGCTTTATGAACCGCGAAGGGATTTTCAGGGATATCGAGGATAACCCGTATGTTTATTTTGTACATTCTTATTATCTCGACTCGCCCGATAAAAGCATCGTGACAGCTCAGACCGAATACGGCGTCACGATTGACGCATCTGTAATGAAGGACAATATCACTGCAACTCAGTTCCACCCCGAAAAGAGCGGCGACGTTGGTCTTAAAATGCTTAAAAATTTTGCTGAAATGTGTGAGGAATAAATATGTACGCTAAAAGAATAATCCCCTGCCTCGATGTAAAGAACGGCAGGGTTGTAAAAGGTATGAGCTTCGTCAATCTGGTAGACGCGGGAGACCCTGTCGAATGCGCGAAGCAGTACGACAGGCAGGGCGCGGACGAGCTCGTTTTTCTTGATATAACAGCCTCGAGCGACGCGAGAAACATTGTTGTAGATATGGTCCAGAAGGTTGCCGACTCTATCTTTATCCCATTTACCGTCGGCGGCGGAATCAGAAGCGTTGACGATTTTAATGAAATACTCCGCGCGGGAGCTGATAAAGTAAGCGTTAACAGCGCGGCGATCAAACGCCCCGAGCTGATCAACGAAGCGTCCGAAAAGTTCGGAAGCCAGTGCGTTGTATGCGCCATCGACGCAAAGCGTAAGGGCGAAAGCTGGGAGGTATACATCAACGGCGGAAGGATCCCTATGGGTATCGACGCGGTTGAGTGGGCTGTTGAGTGCGAAAGACGCGGTGCGGGAGAAATCCTGCTCACAAGTATGGACGAGGACGGACAGAAAAAGGGCTACGACTTAGCCCTAACAAGAGCCGTCTCCGAAAAAGTCAACATACCCGTAATAGCGAGCGGCGGCGCGGGAGCGCTGGAGCATTTCTACGACGCGTTTACCGAGGGCAAGGCTGACGCTGTATTGGCGGCGTCTCTCTTCCACTTCGGTGAAATCCCGATCCCTCAGCTAAAGGATTATCTCGACAAAAAAGGAATATCGGTAAGGAAATAATTTAAGGGGCTGTCACTGACAGCCCCCCAGCTTGTCGAAAAAGTCCAGTATAGACTGGGCTTTTTCTT